>JACOTA010000063.1 GCA_016178585.1 Nitrospirota bacterium | reverse complement strand
TGTTTTGATCAATAATAGCGCGATCATTTTAACATACGACTATATGTTTCTCAACTGAAAACGGTTATCTTCAGGTGCATAAATTCGTTTTCTACACGGACTATCAAGGGTTTTCTGCATTTTCGTTCAGACACTAACTACGACCATTCCAAAGTCCGTCACTGGCAAAGCCAGGTGCTTCACTTAACTTACCGCCCAAAACAATCCCCTTTTTTTAAACCGTGTCCCGCCAAAAATTGAACGGCAGTCATTCTTTTGCCGTTTTCCGGTTGAACTTCCAGCAAACTTAAAACCCCCTGGCCGGTCGCAATCAGGAGCTGGCCGTTTTCCTTGCTGACGACTTCCCCGGGGATTCCTTTTGCGGCCTCCACTTTAACTTCGGCCTTAATGACTTTCAACACCACGTTATTAAAATAGGTAAACATTCCGGGCCATAAAGTCAAGGCCCTGGTTTTTCTTTCAATGGTTTCAGCAGATTCCGTCCATCGGATTAAACCATCCTCTTTTTTTAACAGAGGCGCATAGGTCACATTCCGAGAACCCTGAGGAACGGGTTGAAACACCCCCTTTTTTAAATCTTTAACGGTATCGATCAACGTTTTTGCTCCCAATTCAGCCAACTTCGAAGAAAGGGTGATAAAGGTGTCGTCAGGTTCTATTGGAATAGAGGCGGCACGGAGGATCGGACCGGTATCCATGCCGGGATCCATCAACATCGTGGTCACCCCGGTAAATTTCTCGCCCCGAATAATGGCCCATTGAATCGGCGCCGCACCGCGGTATGCCGGAAGCAATGAAGCATGAACATTTAGACACCCCCTGGGAGGAATATCGAGAAGCGCTTTAGGAAGAATTTGACCGAACGCTACCACGACAATGAGGTCGGGAGATAAATCTTTAACGGTTTGAATAAAAGCCGGATCTTTGACTTTCAGAGGTTGAAAAATGGGAAAATGGTATTTTTCCGAGGTGATTTTAACCGGAGAAGGGGTTAAAAGTTGTTTCCGCCCTTTGGGACGGTCGGGTTGGGTCACGACGCCGATAATCTCATCGCCAGACTCTGCCAGGGCCGCCAGCGTTGAAACCGCAAAATCGGGCGTCCCCATGAAAATAATCCGCATTTGACCCCCTGCCTCGATCGATTTCTGCTTAAACTTAATCTTCGTTAATTAATTTTCTGCTTTTTTTAAGTTTTCGAAGTAAAATGTTCCGCTTTAAAGAGCTAAGATGATCCAGCATGAGAACGCCGTTTAAATGATCCATTTCATGCTGAATCAACCTGGCATGAAGCCCTTCCGCTTCAAACCGAACTTCTTTCCCGTAACGGTCGACCCCTTTAACCATGACGCGGGCGGCCCGTTTAACCTTCTCCCAATAATCCGGAATGGAAAGGCACCCTTCCTCCTCGATGATTTCCCCTTCAGATTCAATAATTTCGGGATTCACTAACGCCGTCAGTTTTTGGGTTTCCCCCTCCCGAAGGGTCATATCATAGACAAACAGCCGGAGCGATTTCCCCACTTGAGGGGCCGCCACACCCAACCCCGGAACGAGATAAAGGGTTTCGACCATATCATCGATTAACTTTTGCAAAGCGCCATCGGCATTGTCCACCTGACGGGTTTTTTCTCTTAAAATCGGGTCGGGAAACTTAACGATTTGAATCGCTGACATAGGTCCATTCTATCAATCTTAAGGGGGCTGTTCAATCAGGAAAAATGAACAACCCCTCTAATTCAATTGACATGGCAACAGGGTTTTGTTACCATCCTTCTGCGGGGTGGAGCAGCTCGGTAGCTCGTCGGGCTCAATTTTCTCGCAAAATTAGTTATGAACCAGGCGTCAAAGAAAACTTGGTTCCGCGAAATACCGAGACGCCTGGAAACTAATTTTGCAGTGGGCTGCATGCGGGGAAACCCGAATGCGAACTCCTGTCAAACTCGGGGAAGCCGTTAGCGGGGTAACCCCGAGCCAAGCTCCCATAGCCTTAGGGCTTGTGGAGAAGGTGTAGAGACTTGACGGCAGGCACCCTAATGGCTAAGCCATGGGTGAAGAGAAAGTCCAGACCACAAACTGGATATCCAGGCGGCGAAAGCTGTAGTGGTAAGCATAACCCGAAGGTCATAGGTTCAAATCCTATCCCCGCAATTTTAAAGGGGTTAACCAAATTGGTTAGCCCCTTTTTATTTGGCGTGTGGTAATTTGTGACTTAACAATCCTTTGCCTTGTCCAAGGCTTATACCTACCATCTCTTAAGCGGCTTTTCTATTCTGAGCCCTTCTAATTCTTCCTTGGCAAAGCAAATATTTCCTTGATAATTCGACTATCTGTCACAAAAAAATTCCAATGTGGATTATTGTTAAGTTTTGATATTTAGCAATTGGCTGGATTTTTATTTACTTTCATGCAATCAAAGGGGATATATTGATATATATAGCCTATGCGAGTATCTGATTTAATGGAATACCATTTTGGTACAAATTTTGTCCCTTCATCGTTTATTGATGAATTTAATCCAAACAGGAATCTCAAACATTTTTATGTAGGCTTCATTTAAGAGGAATATTGGAACTGTCCGGCTATTTTTTGACTATCATCGTTTTAATCACAGGGATTTGGACCGTTCTTGCCTACTTGAGGAGGAAGACCGACAGGAGAAACCTTCAACGGCTCAAGGCGACAAAAGCGGAAGGGCTCACGGAACCCCCCTCACTGCATCCCGTCATTAATCCAGACCTCTGTATCGGCTCGGGCGCCTGCGTGGTGGCCTGTCCGGAACAGGACGTCCTCGGGATGATAAGAGGAAAAGCGGCGATCATCAATCCCACCCACTGCATCGGTCACGGCGCCTGTTTCGCCGCCTGTCCAGTGGAAGCCATTACGCTGGTCTTTGGGACCCAAAAAAGAGGAGTCGACATTCCCCATGTAAAACCTGACTTCGAGACCAACGTTTCCGGAATTTTTATTGCGGGCGAACTTGGGGGGATGGGTCTCATTCGCAATGCGGTTGAACAGGGACGCCAGGCGATCGAAGCGATTCGAAAACTTAAACCTGGCGGAACACCATGGGATGTGGTGATCGTAGGCGCGGGGCCAGCAGGATTCTCAGCCGCTCTGGCTTGTCTTCAACACAAGTTACGCTACGTGGCCATCGAACAGGAAACCTTGGGGGGAAGGGTCGCACACTTTCCCCGCGGGAAAATCGTCATGACGCAGCCGGCCACGCTCCCGATGGTGGGAAAGATCAAGTTCGGAGAGGTCGGAAAAGAAAAACTCCTTAATTTTATGCGGGATGTCGAAAAAAAGACAGGGGTTGATATACGCTACAACGAGCGGATGGAAGAGATCCGGAAGACGGATCACGGATTTGTCGTCAAGACGTCGCGGGGCTCCTATGAAACTCGGGCGGTCCTGCTTGCCCTGGGTCGCGGAGGAACGCCGCGAAAACTTGGGGTCACCGGAGAGGATCTCCCTAAAGTAGTTTACCGGCTGATCGATCCGGCGCAATATACCCGTCAGCACGTATTCGTGGTGGGAGGAGGAGACGCGGCACTGGAGGCGGCCTGCGCTGTCGCGGCGGAGGAGTTCCACTCAACCGTTACCCTCTCCTACCGGGGAGCCTCCTTCTCAAGGGTAAAGGAGAAAAATCGACAGAAGTTAAAAGAGGCCGAAGACTCTGGCCGGATTCGAACGCTGCTAAACTCCAACGTCAAGGAAATAAAACCGGAGACAGTGACTGTGGAAACGGGCGGCAGCGTTGTGGAACTTCAAAACGATGCCGTCATTGTTTGCGCAGGGGGCATTCTGCCGACCGAGTTTCTGAAAAATATCGGCATCGAGGTTGAAACGAAATACGGCACCGCGTAAGGATTTCGATGAGACTGAACTCTTTCCGGCTTGCCCTTTCCATTTTTTTTGCTAGTATTTAATTTAAGTGTTTTCCCGGCTAAAACTAAAATCCAGGAGAAATTCTTAATGCCATAAGAGGAGTAGCAGAATGAAAATTAACTCATTAGACCAACTACAGTCCAAAATACTATTGACCGCATGTCCCAGTTGCGAGCGAAAAGAGCTCGATATGAGTCTTCGATGTGATTTGGGCCAGGACGAATGTCTCTATCTTGTCAAATGTCAGAATTGCAATTCCAATTACGTCATCGGCGCCCAGACGAAAAACCTGGCCACTCATCAACCGGTCATGGAAGACCTTCTTTCTATTCTGACCTGTTCGAAATGTGCCAGCACTAAAACTGAACTTGGTTTTGAATGTGAACTTGCCTCAAAGGTCTGCTTTTATAAGATTATATGCAAGTCTTGTGGAAATGTGATCAAAGAGTATCGATAAATTTTCTTTTACCAGATTCTGTTCCGCCTTTACCATTCGGGCTTGAAACCTCCTTACTCGAATGAATAAAATCAAGGGGTTACGGCGATTGCTGTAGCCCCTTTTTTATTGGGGATACCCAATAGATCAGAAAGCGTATATTGATCGAGAGTGCCTAGAAAGTTTTGCATTGCTTGGTGCAGCGCAGATTTTAAAGTACAGCCCGGCAATAAAGCACAACTATTCTCCCCCGGTTTAAAACATTCCACCACTTCCAGACTTTCTTCTGTCTCCCGAACTAACTTCCCGATTTTGATCGACCCTGGGGACTTGGAGAGCCGAATTCCTCCCCCCTTCCCCCGGATGCTCTGAATATAGCCCTTGCGTACCAGATGAGGAATGATTTTCATCAAATGATTCTCGGAGATCTGATAATAGTCAGCGATCTCCCGGATCGTTGATATCCGGTTTTCCGATCTTCCCAGGAAAATTAAAACTCTTAATGAATAATCTGTAAACTGAGTTAACTCCATGAATCCATTTTAGCACCTTTGAAACTTTAATCCTTATTTATTTGACTTCGAACACCTAACCGGTGTAAAAGAGACATATTATATACATCTTTTAGATGTGTCACAATTAAAAAAGGGGAGGACGATGAAGAAAAATTTAATTAAACGTCTGTTATTGACCGGGCTGATCCTTGGGATCTTTTTTCCGGGTGTTTCTGAGGCAAAATCCGTAAAAGTAGTCCTTCATGCAAAAGAGGTCGATCTTCCGATTGACAATAAAGGAACCCTTTACCCGACATGGACCTTTGATGGAACGGTCCCGGGTCCGTTGGTCAGGGTTACCGAAGGAGATACCGTTGAATTTACGTTGATCAATGATCAAACCAACAAAAATCCTCATTCGATCGATTTTCATGCTGCCCGTGTCAATGTGGTGAAGGAATTCAGTCCGGTCAATCCGGGAGAATCAAAATCATTTTCATTTAAAGCGGATTTTCCCGGTGTTTTCTTTTATCACTGCGGAATGGCCCCGATGATTCAACATGTCGCACGGGGAATGTTCGGAGTCATTCTGGTCGACCCTAAAAGTTCAAAATTGCCAAAAGCCGACAGGGAGTATGTCCTGGTACAGTCAGAGCTTTATCCGGATGCCAATAACGTCGAAGACATGATGAAAAACCGGTGGGGAAATGTTGTTTTTAATGGCGGGATATTCAAATATGACCCTGTGCATGATGAAAAAGCGACACGGGTTTTACAGGCAAAACCGGGAGAGCGAGTACGTATCTATTTCGTGAACGCAGGTCCGAATGAGTTTTCATCGTTTCATCCGATCGCCGGGATCTGGGATAAGGTCTATCCCTCAGGGAACCCTAAAAATGTGTTAACAGGACTTCAAAGCTATACCGTGGGGCCTGGAGATGGTGCCACATTTGATTTAATCTCTCCTGTCGAAGGAGGGAACGCTATCGTCACCCATTCCCTGCATGCCGCGCTAACCGGGTCAATTGCGGTCATCCTGTTTAAAAAAGACGCTGACCCGACGCTGGGCCGGGGAGACAAAATATTACTCCGTTAGTTCTTGACGAGTGAACCCATGCTCTGGACATCTTCAGTTATTCTGTGTCATTGGGCATGACCTTTTATCCCATACCAGGAGGACCATCCATTGAGCTTGATCATGGAATTTATGAGCAAGGATCATGACCGGCTTGACGGCATTTTCATTGCTTTTCAGAAAAACAAGACCGAAAATCTGGAGCAGGCAAAAACATTATTTTCTAGTTTTGAATCAGGGTTGCGCAGACACATTGTCTGGGAGGAGGAGATTCTCTTTCCGGCCTTCGAAGAGCAAACAGGGATGAAAAACATGGGACCCACAGCGGTCATGAGAATGGAGCACCATAAAATTAAGGAATTTCTCGATCAAATCGGGCAAAAGCTTCAGGACAACGACATTCACACGGGGGACGCAGAGGAAAGTTTAATTGGCGTTTTGACATCACACAATGACAAGGAAGAAAAAATTCTTTACCCCTGGATAGACCGGTCCCTCAGCGAAGAGGCGCTGACCGGGATGATCGTTAAGATGGACAAAAAATAACTTTCATTCCGTGGCATTTCGTAATCTGTCATTTCGTCTTTCATAATAACGTTCAATGGCTTTTCTCTTCGCCATTTCCATGAATTTTCTTTTTTTATCAGGTTCGTTGGGGATCTGCCGCTGAATCTCTGTTTGATCTTCATGGAGTTGAGGATCTGGCGGATGGACGGCGAAAGGTCCGGGCGGGGTTTGGGGTGGTTCCACCGCTTGCGTTGTTACAGACCGGGGAGAGAAAGAATTTTGCGGTGGTCCCGCGGCTGGGATAGACTCTGCCTGAACAGGAGATTGGATGCCCTTCGGAACTTCGAGAGGTAGAAGCGCGGAGCCATTCCGAACTCTGAAGATAATTCCGATGAGCAAAAAAGCTACAATTGCGGATAGGATGCCTATTCCGATCTTAAAAAGAGGAATGGTTTTCCCGGATTTTTGAACAGGTTGAGTGATATTGAGCGATTGATCCATGGGCGATGTGATCGCGACTACCGGTGTGTTGACCGGGGTTTTAGGTTGGATTCGAATGAGCTGTTCAAACTCCGACAGGTCTGTTTCGATTTCATTTTGATAGAGGCCGCGAACGTATGAAGAGATATCCTTTGCAGCAGGCGCAAGATTCAAAGTCCGCAGATAGCGGGTCAGGTGTTCTTCAAAATCTCCACCATTCTGAAATCTGTCACCCGGTTCTCTGGCCAGGGCTTTAAGAACAACTTCATCAAGGATCTTCGGCAGAAATGGTTTAATGGAAGAAGGCGCCGGAATCACAGCGGTCCGGACCTTTTCAATCGTGGAAATTTCATTTTCCCCCTTAAAAAGCCGTCTTCCAGTCAGCATTTCATGCAGAACAATACCAAGTGAAAAAAGATCGGATCGTTGATCCACAGGTTTTCCCCAGGCCTGTTCAGGGGAAAGATAAGAGAGTTTGCCCTTGAGAGTGCCCGTCCGGGTATGGTGATCCGAGGAGGCCGCCTTCGCAATTCCAAAATCAACCAGCTTGACCTCTCCGTTGTATCCAATCAAGATATTCTGCGGACTGATATCCCGGTGGATGATTCCCAAAGGCTTTCCGCTGATTGAAGTGCCCCGAAAAGCATGATCAAGGCCTGAGGCGATTTTTTCAGCAATATAAACGGCCAGACCCCCTGGAAGGGGAACCCCTGTTTTTATCCCTTTAGCGAGGATTTCGGAGAGACTTTTTCCCATGATGTATTCCATGGCGATAAAGTAAGTCCCTTCCTCGACGCCAAAATCATAAACCTGGACCACATGGGGATGGGTAATCTGGACGGAAAGTTTGGCCTCGTTGATGAACATTTCGACAAATTCAGAGTCTTTTGTCAGGTGTGAAAGGATTCGTTTAATGGCAACCAACCTTTCGAATCCCATCACGCCGACTTGCCGGGCAAGAAAAAGCTCCGCCATGCCGCCGCTTCCGACCTTTTTCAATAATTGGTAATTTCCAAATTTAACGGGTTGAATCAATTTTTACCTGATCAGCGTGTTCTTCAAAAGGATACCGTAATTTTACAAGTTGTCAAAAACAGGATTTTAAAAGAGGATCATTTGCAACTCCTTGTTTTACCTCTCATCGCGGGCACCCGTCGGGTGCGTGGCGATCCCGGTTCAAGATAGCGAAATGGCTTCACTCCGCTCGCAATGACAACTTTCTATCGCTGATCCTGGAACGTGGTGGCTCCAGCCCCGCCGGTCTATACGGCCCGGGGATTTCTAATGACGACCTTTTGCCAGATTAAGAAACAAACTCGGAGGGGTAAGGTGAAATTAACTCACAAGGGAAGGCTTTTTCACCGATCCCTTTTTTTTATTTTGCGTTAAGATTTGATAGAGAGGGAGGTGTTCCCTTGAATTAATATCCTTATCAAATTTAATTCCAATGACCCTGATTTCATTATCCGTCGAATATGGAGTTAGGATTCTATCGCGGCTGCCGGTCACAATTCCCGTAAAACTAAAATCCAATGTCTCAGCGCCTTTAAAGCATATTAATTGAATAGCTACCGGGGTGCCGGGACTGATTTTTTCTTTCGTATAAACCCCTAACCCTTTACGGGAAATAAGTTCTATCGGGCCGGAAAGTTGGAGCTTCAGGTCTTTAATCTTTAAATTTACAAATCCTAAAATGGCTAGCCTGGGGTATTTTCTTTGGTCATGCATGGTTTTCTCAATTTTCACCTTAAATCTTATGATCTGATTTTAAAGATACTATAAGGCTCCAAATTGTCAAATAAAACAGGCCGAATGAATTTTGACAAACAAAAGAAAACAATTAAACTTAAAAAAGGAAGTTATAAAGGTCTTCAACAAAAACGGAAGTTTTTTTCCGATAAAGAAAGATATAGGGCCCATCAAACAAATTCAAATGCTAAATAAACTCACGACTTTAATCGTTGACAAATCCTCCTCCAATCGAAAAAAAATGATGAACACGCTGACCGGAAGGAGCATCGCGGAAGATTTTATCGAAGCAGGCGATGGAATGGAAGCATTACGAACCGTTTTTACGCAGAAGGTTGATCTGATGATCTGTGCATGGAAAACGCCAAACGTAGAGAGTGTTCAGTTGCTTCAAATAATCCGTTCCCATCCAAAATTATTTGATATTCCGATTGTTTTCCTCACGGGCAAAAAATTGATCAAGGAAAAGATCAAAGCTTATCAAGGGGGCGCCTCTGATTTTATTACCAAACCGTTTAATTCTGAAGAACTGGTCGCCCGTGTCAACAACCACCTCAAAATTAGATCGTTTCAAGTCACGTTAAAACAAAAAATTACGGAATTGGAAGATGTCTCGATCCTGGATCCCTTAACAGGCGTTTACAACAGAAACTATTTAACCTTGGCATTAAAACGTGAGTGGAAAAGAAGCCAGCGCTTTGAAGGCCTGCTGGGATGCCTCATGATCGATTTAGACTCCTTCAAAAAAATCAACGACACATTTGGGCATAAATGCGGGGATGAAATATTAAAAGAAATCGCCGAGGTCATCTCTTCGCAGGTCAGAGGGTACGATTTTTCATGCCGTTACGGTGGAGACGAATTTATTATTATTCTGGCAAATAATACAAGAGAAGGGGTTAAGGCGATCGCCGAGCGAATAAAAGAAAAAGTCTTTCAACACACCTTTTTGAAAAAAAGAAAATTAAACATCAAAATATCGCTTTCCATCGGCGGAACGGTTATTGAGGGCAATAAATTAAAAAACCCCGAAAGTTTAATTGACCTTGCGGATCGCGCGTTGTTTGACGCTAAAAAGGCGGGAAAGGATCGAGTTATTATCCTTTAAAAAAGAAAGAAGGGTGAGTGAGGGGTTTCGAACCCCCAACCACTGGAGCCACAGTCCAGTGCTCTACCCTTGAGCTACACTCACCGTCATCAGGCCAATTTGACGGCCATTTTCCGTTTGGATTTAAAATGGCAGAAAAGTTTTTATATCATTATCCTCATCCAGTTGTCAACTTGCCGGTTTTTTGAGGGTGTGCGACATAAAAGTGGACGTCGATCGGCTGCCCGGGGCGC
>JACOTA010000062.1 GCA_016178585.1 Nitrospirota bacterium | reverse complement strand
CCCAAGAACAGAGTTAGAAAGCTGTCATTGCGAACAAAGTGAAGCAATCTCAAGACTTTACGATAAGATTGCCACGCACCCTTCGGTGCTTGCAATGACATGATTAATAAGTGGGTGCGAAGTCTATCGCTGGTCTTGGGTTTGACATTTAAACAGCCACTTGCTAATCTCAAACAATATTTTCTATTGGCCTGGGATGTTAAAGCATGACTTTTTTTCTCTTAAATCGTTCGGTCCAGTTTTTTGTTACCCTGCTTGGGGTCACGGTCATTACTTTTTTAATAATGCATCTGGCTCCTGGAGAGCCTGCCGACGTGCAGACCAATCTCAACCCAAAAGTCAGCCTCGAAGCAAAAGAAAATCTTCGGAAACTCTATGCGTTGGACAAACCCCTGCCGGTTCAATATTTTATTTGGCTTAAGAAATTCATTACGTTCGATTTTGGAACATCGTTTATGGACGGTCAGCCCGTTAACCAGAAAATTCTCGATCGTCTTCCCGTCACCATTTCAATTAATCTTCTCTCATTAGGACTGATTTTGCTGGTGGCCACTCCCTTTGGGGTGCTCGGGGCGGCAAAACAAAATTCTTTCTTTGACGTCTCTTCAACCCTCTTTGTTTTTATCGGGTTCGCCATACCTACCTTTTGGCTCGCCTTGCTCCTTATGATTTTATTCGGCGTCCAACTGGGATGGCTTCCTATTTCCGGGTATCAATCTCTCGACACAGAAGGGTTTACGTTTTTGACACGTCTGTTAGATTGGGGGAAACACCTCCTCCTTCCTGTTTTTGTTTCGGCATTTGGAGGATTGGCAGGCTTATCCCGGTATCTCCGGTCAGAAATGCTGGAGGTCATTCGTCAGGACTATATTCGAACGGCTTATGCCAAGGGCCTGCCGGAAAACGTCGTTCTTTATAAACATGCCTTTAGAAACGCGTTGATTCCCATTGTAACCATTTTAGGCCTTTCCGTCCCGGGTTTAATCGGGGGAAGTGTGATTTTTGAAAGCATTTATGCCATTCCCGGAATGGGACAGTTGTTTTTTCAGTCTGTCATGATGAGGGATTATCCCCTTGTCATGGGAATCACGATCATCGGAGCCCTTTTAACCATGGTCGGAAATTTTCTGGCTGATCTTTCCGTAGCCCTCGTCAATCCCAAAGTTAAAGTAACCACAAAAACGGCTTAATTAATGATCAAAATATTTTTCGATTTTTCGACGACACTGTTTAAAAATAAGGTCACCTTCAGCGGAGCGTTGATCATCGCGTTGATTTTGACCATTGCTTTATTGGCTCCATTCATTTCAAAGGAAGATCCCGCAAAAATTGACATTAAAAATATTCTTTCACCTCCGAGCCGGGAACACTGGATGGGAACCGACGAACTCGGAAGAGACGTCTATTCAAGAATTATTTATGCTTCACGCGTATCATTAAATGTCGGTTTTGTGGCAGTTGGCATATCAATCGTTATCGGGGTAATGATCGGCGCCATTTCCGGTTATTATGGAGGAGCTTTGGATGACGCGCTTATGCGTTTTACTGATATCATGCTTTCCATCCCCACTTTTTTTCTTATTTTAGCCGTCATCGCTTTTCTGGGTCCAAATCTCTTTAATATTATGTTGATTATTGGAGTCACAACCTGGATGGGGGTCGCCCGTTTGGTCCGGGCGCAGTTCTTAGCCACTCAGGAAATGGATTACATCACAGCGGCCAGAGCGCTTGGGGCAAATGATGCGAGAATAATTTCATTGCACCTTTTACCAAATACTTTGTCTCCTGTCTATGTTTCGGCTATTTTGGGCGTTGCCGGGGCTATTTTAGTGGAATCATCCCTTAGTTTTCTCGGCCTGGGGGTTCAACCTCCCACACCCAGCTGGGGAAATATGTTAACGGCTGGGAAAGATAATATCGAGATCGCCTGGTGGCTTTCTTTTTTTCCGGGAGCCGCGATCTTAATTACGGTATTGGGTTATAATTTACTGGGGGAAGGGTTGAGGAACATGCTGGACCCCCGTCTCAAAAAATAAAGGTTGATGCACCCTCAAAAACAGAAAGGAAGGTTATGCTGGTAGACACCCATTGTCATCTCGAAATGCTTGGAGATGGACAGGAGGTTGAGGAGATCATCCTGCGGGCTAGAGAGGCAAGTTTAATATTTATGGTAACCATCGGGACCGATTTCGCTTCAAGTGAAAAATCCTGCGAGTTGACCAGACAATATAACGACGTTTTTGCCACGGTTGGCGTCCATCCTCATGAAGTGAAAACCATCGGTTCGGATATCTTTGATAAATTTAGAGATTTGATCGAACGGCATCCAAAAATCAGGGGAATTGGAGAAACCGGGTTGGATTTTTATTATGACCATTCCCCCCGCGAAACTCAAAAATCTGCTTTTGTTAACCATATCCGGTTAGCTAAAGAGAGGGCTCTGCCCTTAGTCATCCATAGCCGGAATGCCCCAAAAGAAACGATTGATATTCTAAAAAAAGAAAAAGCGGAAAAAGTCGGGGGGATTATTCACTGTTTTACGGAAAATCTGGAGATGGCCTTAGCCGCGATTGAACTTAATTTTTTGATTTCTTTTTCCGGAATTATTACCTTCAATAACTCCTCCTCCCTTCGGGAGGTCGTTTCTCAGATTCCATTAGACAAAATACTAATCGAAACGGATTCCCCATTTTTGTCGCCGGTTCCTTTCCGGGGTAAAAAAAATGAACCGATGCGCGTTAAGCATGTCGCCGAAAAAATTGCTGAAATCAAAAAGGTCCCCGTAGAAAAAATCATGTCTCAAACAACAGAAAATGCCAAAAGAATTTACGGGCTGTCATCATTTTCGGGCGAGTCCTCCGGTACAACCTGAATACAGCTTAAAATTTAGTTAAAGGAGGCTATTCCCCCTTTTAGAGTTCTTTCGGTATATTGCGAATCTTGAAGACCTGTATCGATTTTAATATCGCTCACGTCTAAATTCGTTTCAACGCCCGTCTGAACGTTAAACGTGGTCACCTTATCCCAAACCCAGGCGTCTTTAATCTTTTTCCATGAGATGGTCTGTTTCTTGAAAATTTTTCCGGTTTCATCATAATAATCGACCCGCTCTTTTAAAAACGAATCCTTTGAAATCCATTTAACCACTTTTCCATATTTATAGAAGGGGTCTTTTTCGCGGGGAACAGACTCCACCATATAATAATTTTTTCCATCCACTGTTTCGTCTCCCAGATAGGCATGTGTATCCTGGTCGACATTACGGGTGGCCATATCGCCGGGTCTTAGGTCGGATCCCTGGAAAGCCTCATCATTGCTTGTTTCAGGCAATTGAATGACCTTTCTTAAAATAGGAATATAAAGCCATGACTCACTTTTTTTAGGACCCGTTTTATAGAACCAGCCCATAAAACCCGATCCCTTTGTTTCCGGAGGATACTCCTGGAAGATCACAACCTTTGAATCGATCCCGTTTTCTCCGTGATAGTTTTTCCAAAACCTCTGCATGACCATTTTCCGTTCCGACCCGTCTTTTTCTTTGAAATGAAAGGTCAATTTAGAGCGCTGGTCGGACCCAGGGTTAATGCCCTCAGCTTTGATCATAATTTCTTTGCCGGTAATTCCATCTTTAGATTCAGGAGAGAGGAGGAAGTCATCTGCAAACCCATTTGAAGTAAAAGGTGCACTCAGCAAAAAAGTAAAAATTAAAAAAAACATTCCTCTTTTAAAAGCATAAACCATAAAAACTCCTTTAAAACAATTCTTTTGAACTTGGGAAATTCGATAAAACGGGGGTAAATTGAACCAGCGGGTTATGAACCCGCTGGTTTGTTTTCTGTTTCGGGTTCGGTTGGAGAGCCTTTTTCTTTTTTCACCATTTTATAATCAATCAGTTCGAGAATTGCCATTTCAGCGCCGTCTCCCAGCCTTCTCCTGGTTTTTACCAAACGGGTATAGCCCCCATTTCGGGCTGAAAACCGAGGGGCGACCTCCTTAAACAGCCTGGCGACCACATCTTTATCCCGTATAAAGGATAAAGCCTGCCGCCTGGCATGCAAATCTCCCCTTTTGCCGAGTGTAATCATCTGTTCTGTAAAAGTACGCATTTCTTTGGCTTTCGCCTCTGTGGTTTCAATTCGTTCATGTTCGAAGAATGATGTCACCAAGCTTCTAAACAAAGCTTTTCGATGTCCAGGATTTCTTCCAAATTGTCTGCCAGCACACTTGTGTCTCATTTTATTTTTCCCTTATATTACTATTATATTTGGGGGTCCGTGCGGTTTCACTTCGTGAAATCCTCCGATGCCCCCAAGCCCCGCGCTCAGCCTGGCAAAGCCAGAGCCTCGCTTTTTTTCTAGGCTTTTTGTTCTTCTTTTGCGAGCGCAAAAACTTCCGGTGGCAATTTCATCCCGAGAGACAGTCCCATTTCTTCCAAAATCTCTTTGATTTCATTAAGGGATTTCCGGCCGAAATTTTTGGTTTTGAGCATTTCCCCTTCAGTTTTCTGAACCAATTCCAATATACTTTTTATGTCAGCGTTTTTCAAACAGTTAGCCGCCCGGACAGACAACTCCAACTCGTTGACACTTTTCAGGAGATTTTTATTGATTTCCTCTTTTTGTTCCTCGGTTTTATCGACTGCCTCTTCTTCTTTTTCCTCAAAATTAATGAAGATCGTCAAATGATCTTTTAAAATTTTTGCCGCAAAGGCCACAGCATCGGCTGGGACCACGCTTCCATCGGTCCAAATTTCAAGAATCAGTTTGTCATAGTCGGTGATCCTCCCGACCCGGGCGTTTTCAACATTGAAATTTACTTTTTTTACCGGGGTAAAAATAGAATCTACCGGAATGACACCAATCGCCGTTCCTTCTTCCTTATTTCGTTCTGCGGGGACGTAACCTCTTCCTATTTTCACGGTTAATTCCATGTCCAGATTGGCATCTTTATCCAAAGTTGCAATATGCAAATCGGGTGTTAAAATCTCGATTTCGGAATCATGAATAATGTCTTTCCCGGTCACCGTTCCCAGCCCCTTTTTCCGAATATGAATGGACTTAGGTTTGTCGGTGTGCATTTTCAAGCGAAGATTTTTAATATTAAGAATAATATCCGTTACATCCTCTTTTACGCCGGTAATGTTTGAAAATTCATGTAAAACCCCTTCAATTTTAATTGAAGTTACCGCCGCACCTGCAATCGTTGACAATAAGACTCTTCTAAGAGAATTACCAATCGTTGTTCCAAAACCCCTTTCAAATGGCTCGGCAAAAAACTTTCCATAGGTTGGAGTCAAACTTTCCTGTTCGCATTCCAACTTTTTGGGTATTTGGAAATCTTTTGTTCTAATAATCATCTCCCCCCCCCCAAGCTTGCTCTGCGGAGTGATTCCGCAACGTAGCTTATTTTCTCTTTTCATCCTAATTTAAAATAGCCGCTTAATTATCTTGAATAAAGCTCTACAACCAGTTGTTCGTTGACTGGCAGGGAGATGTCTTCCTTTAAAGGAAGGTTTTTAACCGTTCCTTTAAAGTTAGCTTTGTCCAATTCGATCCATGAGGACATCCCAACTGCTTCGATAACCTCAATCGCACTAACAATGGCCGGAAGGGTGCGGCTTTTTTCTTTAACCTCGACCACATCCCCTTGCTTAATTAAAAAAGAAGGGATGTCCACGTTTTTCCCATTGACCAGAATATGTTTATGCCCCACAAGCTGTCTGGCCTGGCTTCGTGAAGATGCAAAACCCATCCGATAAACAACGTTATCGAGCCTTCTTTCCAGGAATTGGAGTAAAGTTTCTCCCGTAATTCCTGTTTTACGTTCGGCTTTCTGAAAATAAGTTCGAAACTGTTTTTCCATTAACCCATAAATCCGTTTTAATTTTTGTTTTTCACGAAGCTGCATGCGATATTCTGAAATCCTGGGTCTGGCCTGTCCATGCTGGCCCGGCGCATAAGCCCTTCGATCAATAGCACATTTTTCAGTGAGACATCGCGAACCTTTCAAAAAAAGCTTTGTTCCCTCCCGCCGACATAGCCGGCAGACGGAATCGGTGTATCTTGCCAATGGTATTTTCTCCTATTTTAATTAAACTCTACGTCGTTTCGGGGGACGACAACCGTTATGCGGAATCGGGGTCACATCTTTAATCATGTTAATTTTTAATCCCGCAGCCTGCATTGAACGAACAGCGGACTCCCGTCCTGAGCCCGGGCCTTTTACATAAACATCCACCTGCTTCATACCCTGTTCCATGGCTTTTTTAGCGACGACTTCGCCCGCTTTCTGAGCCGCAAAAGGGGTGCTCTTTCTCGAACCTTTAAATCCCTGACCGCCAGCGGTCATCCATACCAGAACATTTCCCCCCATATCGGTTATTGAGATCAGGGTATTGTTAAAAGTAGCTTCGATATGGGCTATTCCGCTTTGAACAATTCTCTTTTCTTTCTTTTTCGTTCCCTTTTTAATCATATTTTTTCGCCTATTTTATTTGGGGGCCTTCGAGCAATTCACTCTCAATGCCCCCAAGCCCCAATTTCGCACAGGCAAAGCCTGATGCTCAATCTCCCGATCAATTATTTAGCTTCTTTTTTTAACTTTAAACCCACTGCATGTTTTTTACGGCCTTTGCGGGTCCGTGCGTTCGTTTTTGTCCGTTGACCCCTGACGGGAAGACCTTTTCTGTGCCGGAGTCCGCGATAACAGCCAATATCCATCAATCGCTTGATATTCATGGATACCTCTCGTCTTAAATCTCCTTCAACTTTAAATTCCCGGTCTACGCGTTCCCTTATTTTGATGACCTCGTCATCTTTCAAATCTTTTACCCGTGTGTCCGGATTGACGCCCGTTGCCTTTAAAATTTTTCTTGCCGAGGCTGGACCTATCCCGTAAATATAAGTAAGCCCGACTTCAATTCTTTTGTCTTTGGGTAAATCTATCCCGGAAATTCTAGCCAATTTTATTTGCTCCTCTCCAAGCTTGCTGCGCGGAGTGGTTCCGCAACAAAGCTTGTTTTGTCTTTATTAACCCTGCCGTTGTTTATGCCGTGGATTTTCACAAATCACACGGATGACCCCTTTTCTTTTAATCACTTTACATTTTGAACAAATCGTTTTAATCGAAGATCTAACTTTCATTTTTTTCCTCTATTTTATTCGGGACTTTTTATCCTTCCCTGGCTAAATTCCCCGCGATCCTTCGCCCGGCAGGGATAAACCCAATCCTCGCGTTTACTTAAACGGTAACTATTTGCCGCTAAACCGATAAGTAATCCGCCCCCTTGTTAAATCATAGGGCGATAACTCAAGTGTCACTTTGTCGCCCGGCAAAATCTTAATATAATGCATTCTCATTTTACCGGAAATATGCGCCAGAACCTGATGACCGTTCTCCAATGCCACCCGAAACATGGCATTTGGCAAGGTTTCGGAGATCGTCCCCTGGACTTCAATGGAATCTTCTTTGGCCATTTTAAAAATCCTTCTTTAAAGAAGATAAAATGACAGGCCCATTTTCGGTGATTGAAATCGTATGTTCAAAATGGGCGGAAAGACTTCCATCTCTCGTCACAACAGTCCACTTATCATCAAGAATCATCACAGGGTTCTTTCCCATATTGACCATTGGCTCAAGGGCTAACACCATTCCCTTTTTCAATCTTGGCCCTTGCCCGGGTTCTCCATAATTAGGAATTTGAGGGTCTTCATGCAAATTTCTTCCAATGCCATGCCCGACAAAGTCTCTCACCACAGAATATCCTGCAGCTTCAACATGGACCTGAACCGCATGGGAAATGTCCGATAAACGGTTGCCCATTCGGGCCTGCTCGATTCCCTTATATAAGGACTCTTCAGTCGTTTTAATCAAATTTCTGGCTTCTGCTGAAATTTCTCCAACAGGCACTGAAATCGCCGCATCTCCGTAAAAACCGTCAACAATGGCGCCAAGATCCAAACCGATGATATCTCCCTCATTCAAAACCGATTTTTTGGACGGAATTCCATGAACCACTTCTGAATTTATGGACGCACAAAGCGTCGCCGGAAAATTTCGATATCCTTTAAAGGCGGGCTTTCCCCCCTTCTTAAGGATTCTTTCTTCGGCCATCCGATCCAAATCTGTGGTTGTAATTCCGGGTTTTACATTCTCCTTTAAGTATTCAAGGGTTTCCGCCACAATCTGGCACGCTACCCTTATTTTTTCGATTTCTGCTTCCGATTTAAGAATTATCATTCTATTTTTTTGTTCGATAAAATCCCTTCGAGCGCTTTATTGACATCTTCTATTGTCCCATTCCCTGGAACCGAATACAATAATTCCAAACTTTGATAATAGTTTAAAAGAGGCGCCGTTTTTTCCTGGTACTCCTTGAAACGGGTTTTAATCGTTTCTTCCTTATCATCATCGCGGTGGATCAGCGTATTTCCACAACGATCACAGACGCCCGGTTTTTGAGGCAGATTAAAAACTAAATGAAAAACCATTTTACAATTCGGACAACTCCTTCGACCCGACAACCTTCTTACTAAATCGGCCTCTTTCAATTCAAAGCTAATGACAGCATCCAGGGCAAGGTTGAGTTCAGACAGGATTCGCTTTAACGTCTCGGCCTGTGGAATGGTCCTTGGAAACCCATCCAGAATAAAACCTTTCTCACGACAATCAGACTGGTTCAACCGCTCTCTGACCAGGCCATTTACGACCTCGTCGGGGACGAGAATGCCATTATCCAAAAACGATTTTGCTTTAACACCTAAAGGCGTTTGGTTTGCGACGGCTTCTCTGAGGATATCTCCGGTTGATATTTTCGGTATTCCATATTGAGCAGAAAGAGTTTGACCTTGAGTTCCTTTTCCTGCGCCTGGCGGTCCCAGGAGAATTAATTTAAAACCTGAATATTTTTTTTCCTTTGTTTCCAATTGAGTCTGAGTCTCTTCTTTAAGATTCATTTTTAGGCGCTTCTTCCTTTTAATCGTCCTTTTTTCATAAAACCCTCATAATTTCGAGTAATCATGTGAGTTTCGATTTGCTGCGCCGTATCCAATCCCACCCCCACCACGATCAATAAGGATGTGCCGCCAAAATAAAAGGGCACATGAAGCTTATAGATAAAAAGTTCAGGAAGCACTGCTACAGCGGCGAGATAAAGAGATCCCACAAACGTGATTCGGGTCAAGACCCGATAAATATAATCGGAAGTCCTCTGCCCCGGTCGAATTCCTGGAATAAAACCTCCGTATTTTTTCATATTATCAGCCATATCTACAGGATTCAAGACCACCGCCGTATAAAAAAAGCTAAAGAAAACGATTAAAGCGACATATAAAAGCGTGTAAAATACAGAACCAGGCGCCAGGTTCCGGCTAACAGCCTGAACCCATGGGATAGCTATGAAACCTGCAATCGTTGCTGGAAAGGCAATAATCGAGGAAGCAAAAATTGGAGGAATCACCCCGGCGGTATTTATTTTCAATGGAATATGAGTGTTTTGTCCTCCATAAACTTTCCGCCCCACAACCCTTTTCGCATATTGAACAGGAATTTTTCGCCTTCCGGTTTCCAAGAAGACGATAGCGGCCACAACAAATACCATCACGGCTAAAAGGGCGATAAGAAGAAAGATATTGAGTTCACCCGTTTTAACCAATTGATAGGTACTGCTGATTGCAGAAGGCATTCTTGCCACGATCCCGGCAAAAATGATTAACGAGATTCCATTCCCGATGCCGCGCTCGGTGATTTGTTCCCCCAGCCACATTAAAAAGGCGGTTCCAGCCGTAACCGTAACCATGGTCATTAACCTGAAACTCCATCCCGGGCTCTGAACAAACACGCCCTTTTCCATTCCTTCCAGACCGACGGCAATGCCAAACGCCTGAATTAAGCCGATTATGATCGTGCCAAAACGGGTGTATTGGATTATTTTTTTTCTTCCACGCTCCCCCTCTTTGGCCAATTTCGATAAATGCGGAATCACCACAGTTAAAAGCTGTAGAATGATGGACGCACTAATATAGGGCATAATCCCAAGAGCGAAAATCGAAAGCTTGGAAAGCGCTCCCCCTGAGAAGATATCCAAAAAACCCATCAAAGCGCCGCCCTGACGGGTCAGGAATTCACTTAAGGCTTCGTTGTTAATTCCTGGAGTGGGGACATGGGCTCCAATCCGGTAAACGGCAAGCATTCCAAGCGTAAACAAGACACGGTGGCGTAATTCTTCGATTTTAAAGATATTCTGGAGGCTGGTGACAAGTCTTCCAAACAATTAAATAACCTCTACGCTTCCACCCGCCTGTTTAATTTTATCCTCGGCAGATTTGGTGAATTTATGGGCGTGAATGGTCAAAGGTTTTTTAAGTTCACCCGTACCCAAAATTTTCACTAAAGCGGTCTTCTTCACCAGTCCAAGATTTTTTAAAACGTCAGGGGTAATAACCTTCTCTTGACAGTTTTCCAGAGACTTTAAATTAACGAGTGAATATTCTTTTTTAAATAAGCTTGCGAACCCCCTTTTGGGGATTCGTCGGATTAAAGGTTGCTGACCACCCTCGAAGCCGGGACCTTTAACGCCACCGGAACGGGCTTTTTGTCCCTTATGCCCTTTTGTGGATGTCTTACCATGACCCGATCCGGGCCCGCGTCCTATCCGTTTTTCTTTTTTTCGCGATCCTGGCGTTGGTCCTAAATCTTCTAATCTCATTTTGGATCCCTTTACGTTTGACTAACTTCTACTAAATAAGAGATTTTATCAATCATTCCACGGATTTCCGGAGAATCAGGACGAATAACCGTTTGGTTTAATTTTCTCAAACCAAGGCCTATAGCCACTTTTTTATGTTTTCCGGATCTTCCTATAAAACTTCTTTTTAAAGTAATTGATATTTTTTTATCCATTTTACACCGTAATCTCGGATTGTTTTCTCATTTCACGGACCATTTCACGGCTACGCAGGTTCTTTAAGCCAGCCAAAGCCGCCTTCACAACATTAAAGGGATTTCCGCTTCCCAGGCATTTACTTAAAATATTTTGTATGCCTGCCATCTCCATTACGGAACGGACAGCCCCACCGGCGATAATTCCCGTGCCTTCCGCGGCCGGTTTTAATAAAACGTCTTCCGCACCGTAATGACCGATTACCTCATGAGGTATCGTATTATTTCTTAAAGGAAAAACAAACATATTCTTTTTGGCGTTCTCAACCGCTTTCCGAATAGCTTCCGGGACCTCAGCCGCTTTTCCTTTCCCCATGCCTACCTGGCCGTTTCCATTTCCTACAACCACCACGGCGCTAAAGCTAAACCGTTTGCCGCCTTTTACCACCTTGGCAACACGATTGATACAAACAACCTTATCCTTTAACGAGTTGTCATCCTGATTTATTTTTTCCAATATAACTCCTTATAACTCCTTAATTAAAAAACCAATCCGCCTTCACGGGCTGCATCAGCGAGGGCTTTAATTTTGCCATGATAGAGATACCCCCCTTTATCAAACACAACCTGAGTGATTTTTTTTTCCTTTGCTCTTTTTGCGAGAAGCAAGCCTAGTTTTTTCGCCGATTCAATGTTATTCGCGGATTTTTTCTTGGCGATTTCTTTTTCCTGGCTTGACGCCATAGCTAAAGTTACCCCTTTTGTATCATCGATAATTTGAGCGTATAGGTATAAATTGCTCCTGAAAACCGACAATCTTGGGCGCTCTGTGGTGCCATGGACTTTTTTTCTGACCCTTTTGTGGCGGCTTAACCTCGCCTCTCGTTTTTTTTGAACTTGTAGTCCCATTCCTTAAACCTCTATTTCCCTGTTTTTCCTTCTTTTCTTAAAATCTTTTCGCCGGCGTATTTAATTCCTTTTCCCTTATAGGGTTCCGGTTTTCTTAAACCCCGTATATTTGACGCAATCTGGCCCAATAAAATTTTGTCTGTTCCCTTTAAGGTCACGATGGTCTGTTTTTCGACGGTCGCTTCGATTCCTTTAGGGAGTTCAACTTGAACAGGATGGGAAAAACCGAGGGTCAAAGACAGGTTCTTACCCTGAACCTGCGCTCGATACCCAACGCCGCTAATTTCTAAAACTTTTTCAAAACCCTTGGTTACCCCGGTCACCATATTGAAAATATTATTTCGGGTAAGGCCGTGAAGAGCTTTAGAAAACCCGTCATTTCCGTTCCGGCTGACTTTTATTTCAGACTGATCTTTTTGAACTTCAATTTTCTCATGAACGTCTTTCTTAAGTTCACCTTTAGGCCCTTTTACGGTAATCAAGCCGGGAGTAATCTTAACTTCCACTCCCGAAGGAATCTGTATGGGTTTATTTCCAATTCTAGACATATGCTATTTTTCCGTTCTAACCGTTAAAGGAGTTCCCTGCCGCCTATCCTACCAGATCGAACAGATGACTTCTCCCCCTAAACTTTGTTTTCTCGATTCACGATCTGTCATTATCCCCTTCGAAGTCGAAAGAATAGCCACACCCAGACCCCCCTTGATCAAGGGAATCTTTTCAGCTCCGGTATAAACCCTTCTCCCGGGTCTGCTGACTCTTTGAATATCCGTGATCACTCGGTCTTCATCTTCATTCAAATATTTCAAGAAGATACGTATGTGGCCTTTACCCTTTTGCTCAACAATTTTATAACTCTTGATAAAACCTTCCTGATATATTTTTTTGGCGAGTTCCAATTTTAATTTTGAAGTTGGAACATCGACAAAACCCTGCCACCGTTTGTTGGCATTCCGAATTCTGGTAAGCATATCCGCTACGGGATCAACCATTGACATAAATCATTCTCTCTTTAAAATTCAGTTGAATTGTGAAACTGATGACTCAACCCACACAAAAAAAATTAATAAAAGACCCTGCTGTTTTTACCAGCTTGATTTGGTCACTCCAGGAACTTCCCCTTTCAGACTGAGACCTCTGAAACAGATTCTGCACAATTGAAATTTTCTCATAAAACCCCGGACCCTTCCACAAACCGGGCAGCGGTTATAAGCTCTTACCTTAAATTTGGGCTCCGCCTTTGCCTTGTTTTTTAACGCTTTTCTCGCCAAAATTTTTCTCCTTAATTATTTTCTGAAAGGCATGCCGAGATGCCTCAACAACGCCCGTCCCTGGTCATCATTCTTCGCGGTTGTTACAATGGTAATGTCCATACCATGTAATGCCGAAATTTCATCATATTTTATTTCCGGAAAGATCAGCTGTTCTTTTACACCCAGCGTGTAACTCCCTCTTCCATCAAAAGATTTTTGCGAAACGCCCCGGAAATCACGAATCCTGGGTAAAGCCGCATGTAAAAGCCGGTGAAAAAACTCGTACATTCTTTCACCTCGCAGGGTCACTTTACACCCAATCGGCATCCCTTCCCGGACTTTAAAACCGGCAATGGATTTTTTCGCCTTGGTGATTACAGCCTTTTGTCCGGTGATCTGGCCTAACTCTTTCACAGCTTCATCAAGGAGCTTGACATTAGAAATGGCTTCACCCATTCCAATGTTAATCACAATTTTCTCAAGTTTTGGAACTTGCATCGGACTTTTAAAAGAAAACTCTTTCATAAGAAGCGGCGACACTTCTTTAAATTTGGTTTTCATGACATTGGGTTCTTTTTTTGTCATGCTTTCTTTTTTTACTGCAGTCTCTTTTTTTGTTGTGCTTTCTTTTTTTGCCATCTTCCCTTTGCCTTGTTAAAAAACGCTTAGACCTTGTCGATTCCCTCGCCGCATTTTTTACAAATTCTCAATTTCTTGCTGTTTTCTAAAAACTTTATTTTGGGACGGGTCATTTTATTGCAATGGCTGCAAACTAGAATAACGTTAGAAACATGAATGGGCGCCTCTTTTTCTATGATTCCGCCCTGTTTGTTCGTCTGAGTGGGTTTTTGGTGTTTTTTGATCAAGTTCAATTTTTCGATCAAAACACTTTGGCTTTTTGAAATCACCTGCAGCACTTTCCCCTGTTTTCCTTTTTCTTTTCCGGAAATGATCTTAATCATATCCCCTTTTTTTAAACTGATTGGGGGCGGCTTTAACTCGGTTCCAAGCATGTAAATTTCCTCTATTCTTTCAATCAAAAACAATAAACCCTAAATGACTTCGGGCGCCAAAGAAATAATTTTCGTGAATTTTTTCCTTCTTAATTCCCTTGCAACCGGTCCAAAAATTCGAGTTCCGATCGGTTCTCCCTGAGCGTTAATCAATACCGCAGCATTCCGGTCAAATTTTATATAGGAACCATCCTCCCGGCGAACCTCTTTAACTGTTCGAACGACAACCGCCTTTGCAACGTCCCCTTTTTTTACACTGGCTTGAGGTATGGCTTCTTTCACAGCAACGGTTATAATATCCCCAACGGTCGCATATCGTTTTCGAGACCCCCCCATCACATGAAAACACATCACTTTTTTTGCTCCGGAATTGTCTGCGACATCCAACATGGTATAAATTTGTATCATAACCCTATTCTCCCGCTTCCGCGCCTTTGGCTTTTTGAGGGGCAGAACTGATGATATCGATGACCTTCCAATTCTTCTCTTTGCTCAATGGACGCGTTTCGATAATTTTAACCTGATCCCCGATTTTGCATTGATTATCCTGATCATGCGCCTTTAACCGGGTAAAACGCTTCACCACCTTTTGATATTGGGGATGAACAATGGTTCGCTGGATTTCAATCACGGCCGTCTTATCCATCTTATTGCTGATTACTTTTCCTATAAAAATTTTTTTCTTTTTGGAAAGCTCTTTATTCTCCGTCATGGTTTAACCTGTTGTGTTGGGGAGTTTGTCCCGGTTTTATTTTCTTTAAGAACTGTTTCAATTCTGGCGACGTCTCTTTTTAGATTCCTGACTCTCGCAAGATTTTCCATTTTTCCCAGAACAATTTGGCATCTTAGATTAAAGAGTTCCTTTTTAATATCCCCCTTTTTAGCCTCAAGTTCTTCACCTGAGAAATTTCGAAATTCCTTCACTTTCATTTAGATGACTCCCCGTTCAATCAGCTTGGTGGCGATGGGCAATTTAAACGCGGCCAACCGTAAAGCTTCTTCGGCAACTGCCCGGGTTACGCCATCCATTTCGTATAAAATTCGGCCCGGTTTAACGACAGCCACCCAATATTCAGGATTCCCTTTTCCTTTTCCCATACGGGTTTCCGCAGGTTTCTTGGTAATAGGCTTATCGGGAAAAATCCGTATCCAGATCTTCCCTCCTCTTTTAATATAGCGCGTCATCGCAATACGGGCAGCTTCAATTTGCCGGCTGGTCACCCACCCTGGCTCCATGGCTTTTAAGCCAAACTCACCGAAAGCCAGGTCAGCTCCCCGATAAGCTTTTCCATTCATTCTCCCTTTCATCATCTTACGATGTTTAACTTTTTTTGGGCTAAGCATACTTCCTTTCAATTCGGCGTTCATTTTGCGCTTCTTCGCTATCTACCAAAATATCGCCTTTATAAATCCAAACCTTCACGCCTATTTGTCCATAGGTTGTTTTTGCCTCGGCAAACCCATAATCGATGTCTGCCCGGAGAGTATGCAAGGGAACTCTTCCTTCACGATACCATTCCGTACGGGCAATTTCAGACCCGGCCAATCGTCCGGCGCAGGAAATTTTAATTCCTAAACCACCTAACCGGAGCGCCGTGGTAACACTTTTTTTCATGGCTCTTCGGTAAGCAATTCGTTTTTCAAGCTGAAGGGCAATGCTTTCGGCGACGAGTTGGGAGTCTAATTCGGGTTTTTTAATTTCCTTAATGTTGATATAAACTTGTTTTTTTGCGATCCCTTCCAGTTCTGCTTTCAACTTATCGACTTCCGCCCCTTTTCGGCCAATAATAATTCCAGGCCTTGCCGTAAAAATGTTAATTTTCACCTGATTAGCAGAACGGTCGATTTCGATTCGGGAAACCCCGGCATGAAAAAGTTTTTTCTTTACGATTTTCCGAATTTTTAAATCCTCATGGAGAAGCCTGGCATAATCTTTGTCCGCATACCATTTTGAGCTCCACGTTTTGATATAACCTAATCTAAATCCAACGGGATGTACCTTTTGTCCCAAACTTTTATCCCCCTCCCCTCCAAGCTTGCTATGCGGAGTGTTTCCGCAACGTAGCTGGTTTTATCCTTTAACTGGTTTTATCCTTTAACTGGTTTTATCCTTTAACTGGTTTTTTTCTTTTTGAGCCGAAAGAACCAACGTAATATGGCTTAACCGTTTTCGAATCTCAAACGCACGCCCCATAGCTCGCGGTTGAAAGCGCTTCATAACGGGCCCCACATCTACAAAGGCTTTGCTGACATATAAATCATCGACGTCTCCAATGGCTTTCTGTTCAGCGTTCGAAACCACTGATTTCAAAAGTTTCTCGATCGTTTTCGCCGCATGCTGGGGTAAAAATCGAAGAGTGCTTAACGCAGCCTCTACCCGTTGTCCTCGAATCAAATCAACCACAAGGCGCGCTTTTCGAGGGCCAATATGAACATGCCGTAATATTGCTTTTGCTTCTGCCATTTTTTTCCCCTTCTAACCTTTTCAGGCGTTCACGCCGCTCGTGAGGTAAAGCCTTTTCGCACCTATTTTATCGGGGCGGCTTTTTCAGTTTTTGCGGCTCCGTGGCCTTTAAAAAACCGGGTCGGAGAAAACTCACCAAGCTTGTGTCCAACCGTATTTTCTGAAATATAAACCGGAATAAATTTTCGGCCGTTATGCACGGCGAAAGTATGCCCAATCATTTCAGGAACAATGGTCGATCTTCTTGCCCATGTTTTAATAATCCGTTTTTCCATTGTCACATTCATTTTCTCGACCCGCTTCAAAAGTCTTTCATCGATGAAGGGACCTTTTTTTATAGATCTCGGCATTCCTATTTCCTTCTTTTAACAATAAAACGAGTTGTTAACTTTCTTCTTCTCGTCTTGTATCCTTTGGTCAACATGCCCCAGGGGGAAACAGGGTGAGGGTTTCCCTGGCCAGCTTTTCCTTCTCCTCCTCCATGCGGGTGATCAACCGGGTTCATCGCGACCCCTCGGACTCTGGGCCTTATTCCCAACCATCTTGACCTGCCGGCCTTTCCGACTACAATATTTTCATGGTCCAGATTTCCGACCTGACCAATGGTCGCAAAACATTCGGCCTGAACGAGCCTTACCTCGCCTGAACCCAGACGGATTTGCACATATTTTCCTTCTTTGGCCATGAGTTGAGCCGATCCCCCCGCACTTCGAACCAGTTGTCCGCCCTTACCCACTTTTAATTCAATATTATGAATAATACTCCCCAAAGGAATAACCTTCAGCGGCATGGCGTTTCCTGGTTTAATATCGATATTGTTCTGGCCCGAAAAAACTGGATCTCCCGCTTTTAATCCATTGGGTGCGAGAATATATCTCTTTTCCCCGTCCCGATAATGAAGCAATGCGATCCGCGCAGATCGGTTGGGATCATATTCAATGGAGGCAACTTTCGCCGGAATATCCCATTTATCCCGTTTGAAATCAATCAAACGGTAAATCCGCTTATGTCCCCCGCCTTGATGCCGCCGGGTAATTTTTCCTCTATTGTTTCTTCCTCCGGTTGAAGGAATACGGACAAGCAAACTTTTTTCAGGTTCGACTTTTGTTAATTCCTCAAAGGTCGAAACCGTCATAGACCTTCTTCCCGGAGAAGTCGGCTTAAACTCTTTAATCGCCATTAGACGCCCTCGAATAAATTCATTTTTTCACCTGCTTTTAACGTCACAATCGCCTTTTTCCAGTCATGCTTCTTACCTTCGAAACGGCCCAAACGTTTAGTTTTACCGAGAACACGCATCACGTTTACAGAAACGACCTTAACCTTTAAAGCCTCTTCAATTGCTTTTTTAATCTCGATTTTATTGGCATCTTTACGAACTTCAAAAGCGACCTGATTTTTCGTCTCCCGTAGAAGGGTGCTTTTTTCGGTAAGAAGAGGCCTGATAATTAAATCATGATTATTTTTCATTTTCCCCAGACCTCTACGATTTTAGTTAAACTCCCCGGCGTAACCACCAAATTTTTATGGCTCACTAAATCTAAAACATTTAAACCTTCTGGTCTGGTAACGGTTACCCTGGAAATATTCGCTGAAGAACGGATTAAATTCTCGTTTTCCATTTCATTGACGACAAGCGTGGTATCTAAAAGATTGAGCTGATCAAGAATTTTAGAAAAGGTTTTTGTTTTCGAATCAATTCCTTCCCAGTCTTTTAAAATTTTCAATTCCCCTTCTCTGGCTTTCTCGGCCAGCATAATACAAAGCGCCAACCGTACCTTCTTTTTCGGCATGGAGTAGGAGTAATCTCGTGGCGTGGGCCCAAAAATCGTCCCTCCCCCTCTCCATAAAGGCGATCGG
The DNA here is from genome assembly GCA_016178585.1 of Nitrospirota bacterium. NCBI lineage: Bacteria > Pseudomonadati > Nitrospirota > Nitrospirota bacterium. The sequence continues at coordinate 18,027 of JACOTA010000062.1, read as the reverse complement.
ATAGAACCCGCTCTTGCCCGGCCGGTACCCTTTTGTTTCCATGGTTTCTTTCCACCACCCCTGACGAAACCTTTTGTCTTGGTAGAAGCGGTCCCCTGCCGGAGACAAGCCTGCTGCATGACAACGACTTCATGAATCAACCCTTTGTTTAAAGCAAGCTCAAAGATACGGGGATCGAGGATCAGGGTCCCAGTATTTTCGTTTTTTAAATTAACAATCGAAAGTTCCACCTTATTTCACCTTCCCTGACTGCTTGATTCCTTTTTTTAAAAGAAGCAGCGCCCCTTTGGACCCCGGAACAGCCCCTTTCACAAATAAAATGTTTTCTTCTTTACGAACTTCTACAACTTCCAGGGATTGAGTTGTGACAGTCCGGTCTCCCATGTGTCCGCCCATTCGCTGGTTTTTCCAAACCCTGGAAGGAAAAGAGCTGGCCCCGATTGAACCCGGCGCCCGATGGAACATCGAACCGTGCGTGGCTGGCCCCCCCCGAAAATGATGTCTTTTCATTACCCCTTGAAATCCTTTTCCTTTTGAGACCCCTTGAACATCAATCTTTTCACCTTTCGAAAAAAGATCGGCCAGGATGACTTGCCCCAAAGCGACATCAGAAAGGTCCCCCTTAAACTCTCTTAAAAATTGGTAAGGCGAACTTTTAGCAAGGTTAAAATGTCCCATTAAAGGTTTCGTAACATTTTTGGGTTTCTTTTCTTGAAAACCAATCTGGGCGGCGCTATAACCGTCTTTTTCAATATTTTTAATTTGAACGATTTTACACGGGCCAAGCTGAATTATCGTTACGGGAACAAGCTTTCCCTTTTCATTATAAATCTGAGTCATTCCGAGTTTTTGACCCATCATTCCATTAATCATGCAATCAATCCTTTTTTTCGATTAACTTAAAATTGATGATTCGAATCCTCTATAACTTAATTTCAACGTCAACACCCGCCGACAAATTTAATTTCATTAACGCATCGACCGTATCCTGGCTGGGGTTCAATATATCCAGCAATCTTTTATGTGTCCGGATTTCAAACTGCTCTCTCGACTTTTTATCGACATGCGGAGACCTTAAAACCGTATATTTATTGATTTTTGTCGGCAAAGGAATAGGGCCCGAAATTTTCGCGCCGGTTCTTTTCGCTGTATCGACAATATCGATAAGCGACTGGTCCAATTTTGCTTTTAAGCGGTAATTTCTGTAATCACACCCGCGCCGACGGTTCGTCCTCCTTCACGGATCGCAAACTTCAGCCCCTTCTCCATCGCAATCGGCGTGATCAATTCCACGCTGATGCTGATATTGTCTCCAGGCATCACCATCTCAACTCCCGCAGGCAATTCCACCACCCCGGTCACGTCCGTCGTCCTAAAGTAAAACTGCGGCCGGTATCCCTTGAAAAAAGGGGTGTGTCTTCCCCCTTCCTCTTTCGTTAAGATGTAGGCTTCCGCTTTAAACTTCGTGTGCGGCGTAATCGCCCCGGGCTTCGATAACACCATCCCCCGGTCAACGTCCTCTTTCTTCGTCCCGCGAAGCAGAACCCCGACGTTGTCTCCTGCCTGACCCTGATCTAATATCTTTCGAAACATCTCCACCCCGGTGACGATCGTCTTCTGTGTCGGCCGCATTCCCACAATCTCGATCTCTTCGCCAACCTTAACCACGCCTCTTTCAATTCTTCCGGTCACCACCGTCCCGCGTCCGGAAATGCTAAAAACGTCTTCAACAGGCATTAAAAAGGGTTTGTCTAATTCACGGGTCGGTGTCGGTATATACGTATCCACCGCTTTCATTAATTCAAAAATAACTCCGCAGGCCGGACACTCTTCTTTCCCGCATCCACATTCCAGCGCCTTTAAGGCCGACCCTTTGACAATCGGAATCTCATCCCCAGGAAAGTTGTATTTGCTTAACAGCTCGCGAACTTCTAATTCAACCAACTCCAACAGCTCTTTGTCATCTACCATGTCCGCTTTGTTCATGAACACCACAATGTAGGGAACCCCAACCTGCCGGGCAAGCAGGATATGCTCCCGCGTCTGTGGCATCGGCCCGTCCGCCGCACTCACCACCAAAATCGCTCCGTCCATCTGAGCCGCTCCCGTGATCATGTTCTTGACGTAGTCCGCATGTCCAGGACAATCCACATGCGCATAGTGACGGTTCGCCGTCTGATACTCAACATGCGCAATCGCAATCGTAATCCCACGCTCCCGCTCCTCAGGCGCTTTGTCAATCTGATCATACGCCAGAAATTCCGCCCACTTCCGTGACGCCAATACCTTCGTGATCGCCGCCGTTAACGTCGTCTTCCCATGATCAACGTGCCCAATCGTCCCAACGTTAATATGAGGCTTCGTCCGCTCAAACTTTGTCTTCGCCATGACTGATTTGTTCCTTCCTTATTCTTACCCGGCTTTTTCTGGAAAAGCCAAAATGTCTATATTTTTAACCAGCCTGTCCGCTAGTTTAGTTCGTGACCAACAGAATTTAGTGTTTTTTAAACAACGTTATTTTTGCTCTTTAGCCCCTTGAGTTTTGGCTATAATTTCATCTGAAATATTTTTGGGAACAATATCATAATGGGCGAATTGCATCGTAAACGTTGCCCGTCCTTGTGTCATTGACCTGAGATCGGTTGCATAGCCAAACATTTCTGCGAGAGGAACAAGGGCGTCAATAATTTGCGCGGCCGACCGGGATCTCATTCCTTGAATCTTTCCCCGCCTGGAGTTTAAATCCCCCATGACATCTCCCATGTATTCTTCAGCAACGATCACTTCCAAATTCATAATCGGTTCCAGCAAAGCCGGGTTCGCTTTCAATGCTCCCGATTTTACGGCCATCGAACCTGCAATCTTAAAAGCCATTTCAGAAGAATCAACGTCATGGTAAGAGCCATCAAAAATTGTGACCTTTATATCCACGACGGGATAACCTGCCAGAATTCCATTTTGAAGCGCTTCAAAAACCCCTTTTTCAACGGCGGAAACATATTCCTTTGGTACGGCTCCCCCTACAACTTTATTAACAAATTCAAACCCTTTTCCCGGCTCTAAAGGTTCAATTTCCAGCCAAACATGGCCGTACTGTCCACGTCCACCGGTTTGCCGGATATATTTTCCTTCCGACTGGACTTTAGAACGAATGGTTTCACGGAAAGCCACTTGTGGTTTGCCAACGTTGGCTTCTACTTTGAATTCTCTTTTCATCCGGTCAACGATAATCTCAAGGTGAAGTTCTCCCATGCCGGATATAATCGTTTGGCCTGTTTCTTCATCGCTGGTCAACCGTAATGAGGGGTCTTCCTGACCCAATTTTTGCAAAGCCATCCCCATTTTTTCCTGGTCAGCCTTGGTCTTTGGCTCAATGGCAAGAGAAATCACAGGCTCAGGAAAATTCATCACTTCGAGCAAAATGGGGTAATCTTCTTCGCAGAGCGTGTCTCCTGTCGTCGAACTTCTCAATCCCACAGCGGCAGCAATTTCTCCGGCATACACTTCTTTAATCTCTTCTCGTTTATTGGCATGCATTTTTAAAATCCGGCCAATACGTTCTCTGGTATCTTTGGTTGAGTTGTAAACATAAGAGCCTGATTTTAAGACTCCTGAATAGACTCTAAAGAAGGTCAACTGCCCTACAAAAGGATCCGTCATGATCTTGAATGCAAGCGCCGCAAATTTCTCATCGTCCGAAGTCCTTAAAACAATTTCTTCTTTGGTTTGAGGATGAATGCCCTTTGTCGGAGGAACATCAAGGGGCGAGGGAAGATAATCCACAACGGCGTCCAGGAGAAGCTGAACGCCCTTATTTTTAAAAGATGCGCCGCAAATAACCGGATTAAAGGCCATGGCCATGGTCCCCTTTCGAAGCGCTCTCTTGATTTCTACAGGGGTAATCTCTTCACCATTTAAGAACTTCTCCAGGACCCGTTCGTCTTGCTCAGCAATAGATTCAAGCATTTTTTCCCGATATTCCTTTGCCTGATCCAATAATTCCGGCGGGATATCCGAGACCACATATTTAGCCCCAAGGGTTTCGTCATCGAAGAAAACACCTTTCATTTCGATTAAATCAATGGACCCCCGAAAATAATCTTCCTTTCCAATTGGAAGTTGAATACAAACCGGTTTTGCCGCTAAACGATCGACCAGCGACTTGACACTTTCAAAAAAGTCAGCCCCTATCCGGTCCATTTTGTTCATGAAGACAATTCTGGGAACATGGTACTTATCCGCCTGTCTCCAAACAGTTTCCGATTGCGGCTCCACACCCTGAACGGAATCAAAAACGGCTACCGCGCCATCAAGCACCCTGAGAGACCGTTCAACTTCAATGGTGAAATCAACATGGCCGGGGGTATCGATAATATTAATCCGATGCTCTTTCCAGAATGAAGTGGTTGCGGCAGCGGTAATCGTAATCCCTCTCTCCCGTTCTTGCTCCATCCAGTCCATGGTAGCGGTCCCCTCATGAACTTCACCAATTTTATGGGTGATTCCGGTATAAAAAAGAATTCTTTCCGTTGTCGTGGTCTTACCGGCATCGATATGCGCCATAATTCCGATATTTCTGGTACGTTCTAAGGGGTACAATCTTTCCATGATCTTCTACCATCTAAAATGAGCGAAGGCTTTATTCGCCTCTGCCATTTTATGCGTGTCCTCTTTCTTTTTAATAGCTCCGCCCGTATTGTTCGAAGCGTCCAATATTTCGGATGCCAGCTTTTCTTCAAACGATTTTCCAGCTCTTTGTTTGGCATAAGCCAAAAGCCAGCGGAGCGCCAATGAAATTTTTCGAGAGGGACGGACATCAACCGGAACCTGGTAAGAAGCTCCACCCACCCGTCTGGATTTAACTTCAACAGCTGGTTTAATATTATCAATCGCTGTTTTGAAAACTTTTAAAGGATCATTTCCCGTCTTATTTTTAATGACTTCAAACGAATCGTAGCAGAGCGATTCAGCGGTGCTCTTTTTACCTTTTTTCATCACGGCGTTGATGAATTTGGCTACGAGCCGGTCATTAAAAATCGGATCGGGCAAAATCTCTCTTTTTACAGTTACTTTTCTTCTAGGCATTCAATTTAATCCTTGTCTATTATATTCAGGTACCCGTGTTGCTTCGCTTAAATTTTTGAGGAGGCTGTCTGGTTTAACCGATATTTATTTTGGACGTTTTGCTCCATATTTGGAACGTCCTTGTTTTCTGTTTTGCACCCCGACAGTATCTAAAGTCCCTCTGACAATGTGATAACGAACGCCGGGAAGATCTTTTACTTTTCCGCCCCTCACCAACACAATCGAATGTTCCTGTAAATTATGGCCCACTCCTGGAATATAGGAGGTAATTTCCATTCCATTGGTTAACCTGACCCTCGCAACCTTTCTTAACGCGGAATTCGGTTTTTTCGGCGTCGTTGTATACACTCTTACGCACACCCCCCGCCGTTGCGGGCATTGTTTTAACGCGGGACTTTTCGTCTTCCCTTTTGCGCTTTCGCGACCTATGCGGATCAGTTGATTTATTGTAGGCACTGCTTTCCTTTCTTTAATCGATCCCTTTGCCTGCAAAGGCAAAGTTTATTGAGAAAAACCTGTCGATTATATCAAAACTTTTGTAAAAGTCAACATATTTTATCTGACTTTCAGCGCAAAAGAGGCTTAGGCGGCCGGCTCAACGACCTCGCCACGTTCGTAAATCGGTGATTTTTCCTCTTCCCTTTCCGGCGGTAAAACATACGTCTCTTGATATTCAGAAAAGCCTGTCCCGGCCGGGATCAATCTGCCAACGATCACGTTTTCTTTCAATCCGAGGAGGTCGTCGATTTTTCCGGTAATGGCCGCTTCAGTTAAAACACGTGTTGTTTCCTGGAAGGAAGCGGCGGAAATAAAGCTCTCTGTGCTCAAGGAGGCTTTGGTGATTCCCAACAAAATCGGTTTCCCGATAGCCGGTTTTTTCCCCTGGGCCATTACTTTTTCATTTTCCTGAGCAAAAATGATCTTATCGACCTGGTTTCCCATTAGGAAGTCGGTATCTCCTGGATCTTCTATTTTGACTTTCCTGAGCATTTGCCGGACGATAATTTCGATATGCTTGTCATTGATCGAAACGCCCTGCAGCCGATAAACTTCCTGAACCTCGTCCACAAGGTATTTCTGAAGTTCTTTCGGTCCAAGAACATCCAAAATATCATGGGGGTTCGCAGAACCATCCATGAGCGGTTCCCCGGCTTGAACCCAATCTCCTTCATGGACGTTCACATGCTTCCCTTTAGCGATGAAATATTCGCGGACGTCGCCCATTTCATTTTTAACCATGATCTTCCGCATCCCTTTAACAAAACCGCCATACTCAACTGTTCCATCAATTTCGCTGATGACCGCTTGCTCTTTGGGTTTTCTGGCCTCAAACAATTCGGCAACCCGGGGAAGACCTCCGGTAATATCTTTGGTTTTCGTGGTTTCACGAGGAATTTTGGCCAAAACGTCTCCCGGAAATACCGTCTTTTCCTTTTCGACAAGGATATGAGCGCCAGCCGGAAGCAGGTAACGGGCAACAGAAGTCCCTGAAATTTTGGCTGTTTTGCCATGTTGATCTTTAATGGAAAGACGCGGACGAAGATTCGAACCAGGATAATCGATAATCACCTTACGGGAAAGACCTGTCACCTCGTCCACTTCTTCGCGCATCGTGACCCCTTCGACAATATCCCCGAAAGCAATCTTTCCTCCAACCTCAGTCAGAATCGAAAGAGAGTAGGGATCCCATTCCACCAGCTTCTGGGCGGGTTCCACTTTTCCGCCGTCTTTAACCTTGATTTTCGCGCCATAAACCACGGAGTATTTTTCTTTTTCACGGCCGGACTCGTCAAAGAGAGCGATTTTCCCGTTCCGGTTCATCACGATCATATCGCCGTCTTTATTTTTTACCGTATTAAGGTTCAGATATTTAATCTTTCCTTTGTTCTTAGCTTCAAGAACGGTCTGCTCTACGACTTTACTCGCCGTTCCTCCGATATGGAAAGTTCTCATCGTTAACTGGGTGCCTGGCTCGCCAATCGACTGAGCCGCAATCACGCCTACGGCTTCACCTTTATCCACCAGTTTTCCTCTCGCCAGATCGCGCCCGTAACATTTGGCACAAACACCTCGTCTGGCCTGGCAGGTCAGCACCGACCGGATCTTGACCCGGTCAACGCCCGCGTCAACAATGGTTTTCACCCGGACTTCATCTAATTCATCGTCTGCGTTGCAGATGAGTTCCCCTGTTAACGGATCTCTTATTTCTTCTGCCGCGAGGCGTCCGAGAAGACGTTCTTCCATAGGTTCGATGATCTCTCCCCCTTCTACGAGGGAAGAAACATAGATGCCGTCCATCGAGTGGCAATCGACCTCATTGATAATCACATCCTGAGAAATATCAACCAAACGACGCGTCAAATACCCTGAATTGGCCGTCTTCAAAGCAGTATCCGCCAACCCTTTTCTGGCGCCATGGGTAGAAATAAAATACTGTAAAACGGTCAGCCCTTCCCTGAAGTTTGCCGTAATCGGGGATTCGATGATTTCTCCGGAAGGTTTGGCCATCAAGCCTCTCATTCCCCCTAGCTGGCGAATCTGCTGGGTGCTCCCTCTTGCTCCGGAATCGGCCATCATAAAGATTGAGTTGAAGTCTCTCAGTTTCTTATCTTTATATTTTCCTGTTTTAATCGCCTCTTCTTCGTTTCCGAGCTCTTTCATCATTTCGGTGGCAATTTGTTCCGTTACATGAGACCAAATATCAACGACTTTGTTATAACGTTCGCCGTTCGTAATTAAACCTTCTGAATACTGTTTTTCAATTTCCAGGACTTCGTGACGGGCTTTTTTAAGAAAATCCTCTTTACGGGTTGGAATATGCATGTCGTCGATACAAATGGACAAACCTGCTTTCGTGGCGTAAAGATACCCCAGGTCCTTGATGTCGTCGAGAAGCACCACAGTCGCGCGGTTTCCCGCTTCCCGGTAACAAATATCAATCAGCTTCATGATCTCTTTTTTATTTAAAACCTTATTGATGTAATGGAAAGGAACCGTTTTAGGAATGATCTCCAGGAAGATGCCTCTCCCAACCGTGGTCTCAACCAGTTCACCGTTAATACGGAGTTTGATTCGCGCGTGCTCTTCCACCTCGTCAGCATCATAGGCGATCCTTAATTCATGGATGTCGGAAAAAATCTTTCCTTCACCCCTCGCGCCGGAACGCTCTTTAGTCAACCAATAACAGCCCAGCACCATATCCTGGGAAGGAACCATAATGGGCTTTCCGCTCGCAGGGGAAAGAATATTATTGACGGACATCATTAAAACCCTGGCTTCGATCTGGGCTTCCGCCGAAAGGGGAATATGAACTGCCATTTGATCGCCGTCAAAATCAGCATTGAAAGCGGCGCAAACCAGGGGATGGAGACGGATCGCTTTTCCTTCAACCAATACCGGATCAAACGCCTGAATGCCGAGTCGGTGAAGGGTGGGAGCCCTGTTCAACAAAATAGGATGTTCCTGAATCACTTCGTCAAGCACATCCCACACTTCAGGCCTTTCTTTTTCAACTAACTTTTTCGCGCTCTTGATGGTTGTGACATATCCTTCCTGTTCCAGCTTATGAAAAATAAACGGTTTGAAAAGCTCCAAAGCCATTTTTTTTGGGAGGCCGCACTGATGAAGTTTTAATTCAGGACCCACTACAATAACAGAACGTCCGGAATAATCAACCCGCTTTCCGAGAAGGTTCTGTCTGAAACGTCCCTGTTTTCCTTTCAGCATGTCAGAAAGACATTTTAACGGTCTTTTGTTGGGTCCGCGAATCGAACGCCCCCTCCGGCCATTATCAAATAAAGCGTCTACCGATTCCTGCAGCATCCTCTTTTCGTTTCGGATAATAACCAGAGGAGCCTTGAGTTCAATGAGGCGTTTTAACCGGTTATTCCGGTTAATGACCCTCCGATAAAGGTCATTTAAATCCGAAGTCGCGAAACGCCCGCCGTCCAAAGGAACCAGAGGACGGAGTTCGGGAGGGAGAACCGGTATCACATCCATAATCATCCAGTCCGCATGATTTCCCGACTTTCTTAGAGCTTCAACCACTTTCAGGCGTTTGGTCACCTTCTTTTTTACCGCCGCGGAACTTGCCTCTTTAACCTTAATCTGCAATTCATTCCAAAGCTCATCCAGTTTGATTTTTTTTAAAAGTTCCCGAATGGCCTCGGCACCCATGTCTGCCCGGAACCTATTTCCATATTCTTCAAAAAGCGCCCTGTATTTTTCTTCAGAAAGAAGTTCACGTTCTTTGAGAGGGGTATCTCCCGGATCCAGAACGATATACTGTTCAAAGTAAAGAATCCGTTCCAATTGTTTCAGGGTCATATCCATCAGGGTACCGATCCGGCTCGGCACCCCTTTTAAAAACCAGATATGCGCAACGGGAGAAGCAAGTTCAATATGCCCCATCCGTTCCCTTCTGACTTTAGCCTGAATGACTTCGACACCGCATTTATCGCAAACAATACCGCGATGTTTCATCCTTTTGTATTTACCGCAATTACATTCCCAATCTTTGGTCGGGCCAAAAATTTTCGCGCAGAAGAGGCCATCCCGTTCGGGTTTAAAGGAACGATAATTAATCGTTTCAGGTTTTTTAACTTCCCCATAGGACCAGGATCTGATTTTTTCCGGAGATGCGATTCGAATACGAATCGCATCAAAAGAAACAGGATCTTTTGGTTTTTCAAATAAACTGTAAATGCTTTCCAAAGTTGCGCTCCCACAAAGCTTGCTCGCGAGCGGTTCCGCAGCGAAGCTCCGTTCTTGTTGGCTTTTAAATCATTTATATTCTTGTCATTATCCTTTTGACTTGATCAACTCAACGTCCAATCCTAAACTCTGCAATTCCTTGATGAGAACATTAAATGATTCCGGTAAACCCGGCTCCAAGAAAGGCTCCCCTTTCACGATGGCTTCATAGATTCTGGATCTCCCGGGAACGTCATCCGATTTGACGGTCAGAAATTCCTGCAAAATCGACGCCGCTCCATAGGCCTGAAGCGCCCAGACTTCCATTTCTCCCAATCTTTGGCCTCCAAATTGCGCTTTTCCGCCCAGAGGTTGCTGGGTCACCAGCGAATAGGGTCCGATCGACCTGGCATGAATCTTATCGTCCACCAAATGATGAAGCTTCAAAACATACATAACCCCAACGGTTACAGGCCGCTTGAATGGCTCCCCGGTTTTTCCGTCACACAACATAATTTGACCCGAAGAAGGGAGATCGGCTGTTTTTAAGAGATCTTTAATTTCTTTTTCCGTAGACCCATCAAACACCGGACTGGCGACATGAATCCCCAGGGTTTTAGCTGCCCATCCCAAATGAGTCTCCAAAACCTGGCCGACGTTCATACGGGAAGGCACCCCCAGAGGATTGAGAACAATTTCTACCGGTGTCCCGTCGGGCAGAAACGGCATATCTTCAGCAGGGAGGATTCGCGACACCACGCCCTTATTGCCGTGCCGGCCGGCCATTTTATCGCCAACCTGCAATTTCCTTTTCATCGCGATATAAACTTTAACCAGCTTAATGACGCCAGGAGGAAGTTCATCTCCTTTTTTAAGACGCCCCACCTTCTCATCATAAATCGTTTGGAGCATCTCAATCTGGTCTTTTGTATATCGCTCGATTTCTTCAATTTTTTCAGATTCTTCCGTTTCCACCAGGGAAATATCTTTTAAATCGCTATCCGAAATCTTTTCGAGAATTTCGCCTGTAAGTTTTTTCTTTTTGTGTAAAAGGGTTTCTCCTGTTTCACGATCCATGATCTCATTGGCAACCGTCATATCCAGAAGAATCTTTCGAATTTTCTTGTTTTTCTCTTCCTCTAAAAGGCGAAGTTCATCCTGATGATCCCTCTGAATTCGTAGAATATCATCCGTTTCTATGCTCTTGGCGCGTTCATCCTTATCAATGCCTCTTCTGGAAAATATTTTAACGTCGACAATAACGCCTTCAATTCCTGGAGGAACATAGAGGGAGGCGTCTTTCACATCGCCCGCCTTTTCTCCAAAAATTGCCCGAAGAAGCTTTTCTTCCGGAGTCAACTGAGTTTCCCCTTTAGGCGTCACTTTTCCAACCAGAATATCTCCAGGCTTGACTTCAGCTCCGATCCGGATAATTCCGGATTCATCGAGATTTTTCAAGGCCTCTTCACTGATATTTGGAATGTCCCGGGTAATATCTTCCTTGCCCAATTTAGTATCACGGGATTCAATTTCAAATTCTTCAATATGAATGGAGGTAAATCGATCTTCTTTCGTTAAATTTTCGCTGACCAGAATCGCGTCTTCAAAATTGTAACCTCCCCAGGGCATAAAGGCGACCAGGATATTTCTCCCCAAAGCCAACTCGCCCATTTCAATGGCCGGGCCGTCTGCAAGAACATCCCCTTTTTTGATTTTTTGGCCCACATGCACAATCGGTTTCTGGGTAATGCAGGTATTTTGGTTTGACCGTTGAAATTTAATCAAATTATAAACGTCCAAAGCAACTTCCGGCTCTTTTAATGACTGTTCCTTTTGTTTTCTGGTCAATTCAGCACGAATAACAATTCGGCTGGCGTCAACGCTCTCAACCACCCCGGAGCGATTGGCTAAAACAACATAGCCGGAATCCCGGGCGACAATGGCTTCCATTCCGGTTCCGACAAAAGGCGCTTCGGTTTGAAGAAGGGGCACCGCTTGACGCTGCATATTTGATCCCATCAGCGCCCTGTTGGCATCGTCGTTTTCCAAAAACGGAATGAGCGCCGTGGCAACGCTGACGATCTGTTTTGGAGAAACGTCCATTAAATTAATTTTGTCCGGGGTCACCATGACAAAATCACCGGCATGACGCGCGGAAACAATTTCGGCGACTATTTTCCCTTTCGCGTCGATTTTCGTGTTGGCCTGGGCAATGATGTATTGATCTTCGTCTATCGCAGAAATATAAATAACATCGTCGCTGACCCGCCCTCCTTCAACTTTTCGGTAAGGAGACTCGATAAAACCAAATTCATTGACTCTTGCATAGGTTGCCATTGAGGTAATCAAACCGATATTAGGCCCTTCAGGCGTTTCAATCGGACAAATCCGCCCATAATGGCTGGGATGAACGTCTCGAACTTCAAAACCGGCCCGTTCGCGGGTTAACCCGCCGGGTCCCAGCGCCGAAAGCCTTCTTTTATGGGTGATTTCAGCCAACGGATTGGTCTGATCCATAAACTGAGAAAGCTGGCTGGATCCGAAAAACTCCTTAATCACCGCAATGACAGGTTTGGAATTAATCACATCATGAGGAAGGATGGTCTCGATATCAAGAAGGTTCATTCTTTCCTTGATCGTTCGTTCCATCCTGACTAAACCAACCCTGAATTGATTTTCTAAAAGCTCTCCCACTGACCGGACTCTTCTGTTGCCAAGGTTATCGATATCATCAATTTCCCCTTTTCCGGTTTTTAAATTGATGAGATAACGAACCACCTCAACGGCATCCTCCCGCGTTAGCGTTCGCTGTTCAAGGGGAATGGTTAAGCCAAACTTTTTATTGATCTTAAGCCTGCCGACTGGAGAAAGGTCATATCGCTTGTTATTAAAGAAAAGATTATCGAATAATAATTTGGCGGCATCGACGCTGGGCGTTTCACCCGGTCGAATTCTTTTATAAATTTCGACCATCGCTTCCTGCTGGGAACCGACTTTTTCAATCGCAAGAGTATCCCGAATAACCGGAAGAATTTGAATGTTATCAATAAAAAGAAGTTGAAAAGAGGTGATTCCGCTCGCTAAAATCTTTTCGAAGACAGGCTGGGTAATTTCCTGATTTCGCTCAAGAATAATCTCCCCCGTGTTAATATCAATTAAATCATTCAGGACCACCCTGCCCAGAAGTTCTTCATCGGGCAAGGTAATCTCTTTGAAGCCAGCCGATTTTAGCTTTTTGACATGTAACCGGTTTAATTTGGTCCCTTCTTTAGCAATGACTTCTTTGGTTTTTTTATCGATCAAATCATGAGGAGCTTTTAATATTCCTGAATGAATTTCGGGGTCAATCACCCTGAAAAACTTGGCGTCCTTGACCACAATTTCTTCAATAGGATAATAGGTTTTTAAAAGATCCTCAACGGTGTAGCCGAAGGCTTTTAAAAGGATGGTCGAGGCAAGTTTCCGCCGGCGGTCAATCCGTACATAAAGAATATCTTTTACGTCAAACTCAAAATCCAGCCACGAGCCGCGATAAGGAATAATCCTGGCGGAATAAAGGACCTTTCCGCTCGCATGCGTCTTCCCTTTGTCATGCGAAAAAGAAACCCCCGGTGAGCGCTGGAGCTGACTGACGACCACCCTTTCAGTGCCGTTTACGATAAAGGTTCCGTTCCCTGTCATGAGTGGAAGTTCCCCGATGTAAACTTCCTGCTCCCGAATATCTTTCACTTTTTTGGCGTTTGTTTTTTCATCCTTATCCCAAACCATGAGACGGACGCGGATTTTTAGCGGAGCGGCAAACGTCATTCCTCTTTCTAAACATTCCAGGACATCATATTTTGGAATCCCGATAGAGTAGTCAAGAAACTCAACCATCGCGGTATCATTGTAATCAGAAATGGGGAAAACAGAGGTAAAAGTAGATTGAAGACCGATATCCTCTCTCTGTTCCGGCGATACATCCATCTGCAGAAAACGTTCATAAGACCGTTTCTGGATTTCGATTAAATTCGGAATTTCAATTTTTGTCCCGATTTTTGCAAAATCTTTTCGAGTCCTCAAAGCATTTATGCTGTTTGACATTAAATATCCTTATCTCCTCTATTATAGATGGGGCCCGTCCGGCTTCACCCCGTGAAATCCTCCGATGCCCCCAAACCCCAGCCTGCGCTCAGGCAAAGCCTGTCGCGCATGCTCTTTCTCCCAATAAAGCCCGGACCTGATCTTTTAAGGTCCGGGGATTTTTACCTATCTCATTTATTTGATTTCGACTTTTGCCCCTGACTCTTCCAGTTTCTTTTTCATTGATTCGGCTTCTTCTTTGGCAACGCCGGTCTTAACCGGTTTAGGCGCGGCTTCGACAAGGTCTTTAGCCTCTTTCAAACCCAGGCTGGTTAATTCTCTAACCACCTTGATCACCTGGATTTTTTTGTCGCCAGCGCTCGCTAAAATCACATCAAATGCCGTTTTTTCTTCAGCAGGAGCAGCGGCGGCGGATCCCCCGCCCCCTGCTTGTGCAACTGCAACGGGAGCAGCGGCGCTGACGCCAAACTTTTCTTCAAGCATTTTAATAAGCTCTGCAAGCTGCAGAACCGGCATTTTTTCAACGGCGGAAATAATTTCTTCATTTGTCATTTTACATTCTCCTTAAGTGAGTATTTAAATCGTTGTTTTTCCGTTTAACATCCGGATTCTTTTTTCTCTTTAACCGCATTCAGGGCATAAACAAAGTTATTCACAATCCCATTTAACGTCCTTACCAGACCATAAAGAGGAGATTGCATCCTTGAAAGAAGCTGTCCGATCATCACCTGCCGGCTCGGTAAATTGGCAACAGCGCCAAGATCTTTGACATCCAAAACCTTGCCTTCGATCATTCCGCCTTTAAGCCTGAACACTTTCTCTTTTTCGGAAAATTCCTTTGCCGCTTTAATGGCCCCAATGGGATCATCGTAGCCAAAAACAACCCCTATAGGTCCTTTAAAGAAGGGTTGCATCGGTTTATACGAAGAGGTTTCAATGGCCTTTTGAACGAGGGTGTTTTTCATCACTTTAAATTCACCGTTCACCTTGCGGACATTGTTACGAAGTTTTCTTAAATCTTCCACCCCTAATCCGGCATATTCTGATAAAACCACAGACGTCGCCCTGCTGAAACGGTCTGAAATTTCTTTAATTTCAGAAGATTTTTCTGTTTTATTCATAAACTTTCCTCCTTTCTTGCAATGATAAACAAATCGTTTCATTGATTCAGGGACCCGTACGGTTTCACTCCGTGAAATCCTCCGATGCCCCGAACCCCAGCGCTCATCCAGGCAAAGCCTGTTACTCGCGCTATATCCAAGAAAGAAAAATGATATTCAACCTGAATGATCTATTTTCTGTCTCGGCAGGCTGTTCTCCATAAAGAAGAACGCTTAACGATTTAATCGACCTACTGTCTTCGACAATGAACTGCTAAAACAAAATCTTAGATAACGACTCTCGTAACACTTCCGGTATTAACAGAAACCCCGGGACTCATTGTGGTGGAAATGGTAACCGACTGCAAGTAGGTTCCCTTACTGGAGGATGGTTTTGCTTTAATGACAGATTCTAAAACAGCCATGCTATTTTCATAGAGATGCTCTGGATTGAAAGATTTTTTACCTACCGGCACATGAATAATTCCGGCTTTTTCAACTTTAAATTCCACTTTTCCTTTTCGGATGTCACTGATGGCTCTGGCGACATCAAAAGTCACGGTCCCTGTTTTCGGATTAGGCATCAATCCCCTGGGGCCTAAAATTCTTCCCAATTTTCCGACGGTTCCCATCATGTCCGGCGTAGCCACAATACTGTCAAAGTCGATCCAGCCTTTTGAAATTTTTTCAGCCAGGTCATCGGATCCCACATAATCGGCGCCCGCGTCCGTCGCTTCTTTTTCTTTTTCTCCTTTGGCAAACACTAAAACCTTTACTTTCTTTCCAGTTCCATGCGGAAGGACGACAGACCCCCGAACCATCTGATCAGAATGTTTCGGATCAACGCCTAATTTAATCGCAAGGTCGACACTCTCATCAAATTTGGCAAAGGCGATTTCTTTTACCAAATTAACCGCATCTTTAATTTCATAGTACTTGTTTTCAACTTTGGCCTGAGCCGCCTTAAATTTCTTACCCATGGTTAACTCCTCTTATATTTTATTTGGAGGCCCGTTCGGTTTCACTTCGTGAAATCCTCCGATGCCCCCAAGCCCCGCGCTCGGGCCAGGCAAAGCCTGTTCCTCGTTTTAAACTAATCGATGACCTGAATTCCCATACTCCGCGCCGTCCCTCTGATAATTTGAATCGCCCCGGGAAGATCGACAGCGTTTAAGTCGGGCATTTTTGTTTTTGCGATTTCTTCAACCTGGGCGGCCGTTACTTTTCCCACCTTGTCTTTATTGGGAACCGCGGCGCCTTTAACGACTCCCGCCGCTTTTTTTAATAAATCGGAAGCAGGCGGAGTCTTCATGATAAACGTGAATGTGCGATCTGAAAAAACGGTGATCACAACCGGAACGATCGTATCCCCCTGGGTTTGAGTTTTCGCATTAAAACTTTTGCAAAACTCCATGATATTAACCCCGTGCTGCCCTAACGCGGGGCCGACCGGAGGAGCAGGATTGGCCTTGCCCGCCGGAATTTGTAATTTGACAAACGCGATTGCTTCTTTGGCCATTTCTATTTAACTCCTTGCTATATGATCTTGTAGGGGGGCAGGCACAGGGGCCTGCCCCTACGATGAATTACATTTTTTCAACTTGTAAAAATCCAAGCTCTACCGGCGTAGGTCTTCCAAAAATGGATACAAAAACTTTCAATTTGCTGTGATCCAGATGGACTTCCTCTACGGAGCCGTTAAACCCGATAAAAGGGCCATCAATGATACGGATATTTTCCCCTTTTTGAAACTGGACTTTGCTCCTGGGCTGAGCCGTTCCTGAATCCATTTGAGATTGCAGGGTGCCGACTTCTTTTTCCGAAAGGGGAACGGGTTTTTCACCGCCCCCGACAAAACCTGTCACTTTTGGCGTACTTTTTACTAACTGCCAGGTTTCATCATTGATATCCATTTCAATTAAAACATAACCCGGGAAAAATTTTCTGTTCGAAACTCGCTTTTTACCCTCTTTAATTTCAACGACCTCTTCCGTCGGAACCATGATTTTCCCAAACTTTTCAGATAAACCGGCGGTTTGAATTCGTTCTTCCAGGCTGGTTTTAACCTTCCCTTCAAAACCTGAATAAGTGTGGATGACATACCAATTTTTACCCATTCAATCATATTCCTATTGGTTTATTGTTAATAACATCCTGGCGACGCTCCGAATCTTTCTTTTTCGGGGCTGTTCACTTCGTTCCCATTGCCCCAAAAATCCGCACCCGGCCTGTCAAAGCCAGAACGTCGTTTTCGTTAAAAACTAATGAATCACCAGACGAACAATTCTCATCAGAACCGAATCCACCGAAGCAAGAAAAAAACCGAGTATAAATACAAAAATAATAACCACGGTTGTCGACCCGACCGTCTCATTTTTGGTCGGGTAAGATATTTTTTTTAATTCAGCCTGGACTTCTTTAAAAAAATCTGAAATTTTTTCAAAAAACTTCTTCATTTCACCCTCGGAAAACTTTTTGACAGGATCGATTTGTTTTAGTTTTACATACAGGCCAGGAGGGAATCGAACCCCCAACCCCCGGTTTTGGAGACCGATGCTCTGCCAATTGAGCTACTGGCCTAACCATTGTATATGGGGCCCGTGCGGTTCCGCTTCGCGGAATCCTCCGATGCCCCATACCCGCGCAACGCTCGGTCTAACTACGACCATTCCAAAGTCCGTCACTGGCAAAGCCAGTTGCTTCGCTTTATTCATCTACTTAACTTCTTTATGCCCCTGATGTTTCCTGCAAAATTTACAATATTTTTTAAGTTCCAGCCGATCAGGGGTATTTCTTTTATTCTTCTTGGTTGAATAATTCTTTTGCTTGCATTCCAGGCATGCTATAGAAATAATTTCTCTCATTTTATTTTATTCCATTCCTCCCACAAAGCTTGCTTGCGAGCGGTTCCGCAGCGAAGCTGATCTTTTGCTTTTAAGCGGTAATTTCTGTAATCACACCCGCGCCGACGGTTCGTCCTCCTTCACGGATCGCAAACTTCAGCCCCTTCTCCATCGCAATCGGCGTGATCAATTCCACGCTGATGCTGATATTGTCTCCAGGCATC
>JACOTA010000061.1 GCA_016178585.1 Nitrospirota bacterium | reverse complement strand
CGATAGATCACATGCCCATCCGCACCCGAAATCGCGTAGGCGCTTCCGGGGCCATCAAACCCATAGGAGGTGGTTCCTGAAAACGGCGCGCTGACCAACAGATCAGACTTTCCATCACGGCCAAGGTCTCCGGCTTCGACCATATACCAGCCGAAAATCGACTGTTCCGTGCCATTGGGGTTCGAAATCGTTCGAATTAATGATCCAGTTCGTCCTGAATAGATGTAAACAGCCCCAGCGCCAGTCGCCGTTGGGTAGATCGTCCCGGTCTGCGGGGCGCCAACCGCGATATCTCGCACCCCATCACCATCAAGATCAGCAATACTTCTTGTCACCCAACCAAAACCATCTGGGGGAGCAGGAGAAATATTTGAACCTATGGGTGCTTGAGCATACGCCCCACCTGAAAATAGAGAGGTTATTAAAGATAAATGTCCTAAAAGGATCCCTAAAAATATGATGGCCATTCCAAATCTTTGCTTAAAACTCTTCATGGCATTTCTCCCACCTGAATTATTATAGAAAATTTAAAATCCTGTTTACCCATATTTTTCAGCAGTTTGCCCTGATAGAAGGTGATTACATTTTTCTTCCACAACCTTTACATTGCGTTTATTGGGGTGTCTGTACCACAGAGGAATTCGAATTGTCAAGTACTTTTTTAGTACTTTTTTAAATATTTTTTCAAGTGATATAAAACAGGCCAATTTAATTGCCGGCATTGTAACCGAAAAAGGGATATTCAAACCAAACGAGCTTAAGCGGCTCGCTCCCTGAAACATTGTTTTTAATTTCTTTTTTTCCAGTAGCCAGGCCGTCGATTAAGATGGGCTACTGCAGTGATGCGAAGAGCGGAAGATTTTATTTGATAAACAACCCCATAAGGGAACCTCGTGACAAAACAACGGCGGGAGTTTTTAGATAAGATTGACCACGCATCTGGATATTCAATAATCCGAGCAATAGTGGCATAAACTTCTTCGGCAAAGATTAAACCAAGCCCTCGTTGACATTGTTCGTAATACTCAATTGTCCTATCAAGCTCTGCTTCAGCATCGGGGTGAAAATAGAATTTCATCGCTGATATTTGTTGCGAATCCTCGAAAAAACCTTCTCACCGGGAAGTAACTTTACGTCGCCTTTATCAATTTGGCTTATGCGTCGCTCAGCCTCTTCAGCCCAGAGTTGGTCAATTTCCGATTGCGTGGGAAGGTTAAGACTGGTAAGGAGCTTCTCTACGAGACTCACTCTCGCATCAACAGGAAGAGACAAAGCTTCCTCAAACACTTTCTTGGCAACAACGGACATATTTTTATCCTCCTGTCATAATACCTTTATATTCAAACATATCCACTTTTAATTGTAAACCAATATCAAGTTAATGCTCGGATAGAAGGGATCGATGGTCTTTCAAAAACAAAGGGAACTCTTTGAGGGACAACTTTTTAACTTCCCCGGTTTTTCGGTCTTTAAGTTCAACCACTCCTTCGTTTAAATTCTTTTCGCCGACGATAATCTGATAAGGGATTCCCAACAAATCGGCGTCGTTAAATTTGACACCCGGCCGCTCCGCACGATCGTCGATGAGCACCTCAAAGCCTTCTTTCTCTAATTCGGACCCTAATTGCTCGGCAGTCTGGACGACCTGAGAAACCTTTGTGTTCAGCGGGAGAATGACGATATGAAAGGGCGCAATCTGAAAGGGCCAGATGATTCCCTTGTCATCATGATTTTGTTCGATGGAAGCGGCGCCGGTTCGTCCGATCCCGATGCCGAAACATCCCATGACATAATGTTCTTCTTTTCCATTCTGGCTCAAAAATTTCGCTTCCATCTCGACGCTATATTTTGTCCCGAGCATAAAGACATGGCCGACTTCAATTCCACGGGTCAAATGAAGCGATCCCCCTTTACAACGAGGACATAAATCCCCTTCGACTACCTTTCTTAAAGGATAATAAGCTTCCACTTTAAAATCCCGCCCCGGTTTAGCATGAAGATAATGGATATCTTTTTCATTACCCCCCACTACCCCATTTTCGATTTCTCGAATGGATTCATCCGCAAACACTTTCAGAAAAGAGAGGCCGATGGGCCCGGCAAAACCGCTCGGAGCATGTGTAATCTCTTCTACCACTTTTGGAGCGGCCAGCACTAAATCCTGAACGTTTAAAACTTTTTTCAGCTTAACTTCATTGAGTTCAAAATCCCCGCGAAGAAGCACGGCAACCGGGTTTTGATCCGCAAGATAAACCAGTGTTTTGATAATTTTTTGAACCGGAACATTTAAAAACCCGGAGACTTCAGCCACCGTTTTTTTACCCGGCGTGGTAACTTTTTCAATCGGCTTTTCTGTTTTCTCCTCACCCGTTCCGAATTGAGGCGGCCGGGTTTCTGCCTGCTCGATATTCGCGGCATATTCGCAGGCATGGCAGATCACCAGACAGTCCTCTCCGCTATCAGCCAAAACAGAAAATTCATGGGAGGAAGAGCCTCCAATGGCGCCGGTGTCGGCTTCGACCGCCCTGAAGTTTAAACCACAGCGCTGAAAAATCCGGGTATAGGTTTGAAACATGATCTCATACGTTTTTTGGGCCGCTTCGAAGGTTTGATCAAAACTATAGGCGTCTTTCATGATAAACTCACGCCCGCGCATCAGGCCAAACCGGGGACGGATTTCATCGCGAAATTTGGTTTGAATCTGATAAAAAATAATGGGCAACGAACGGTAGGAACGGATTTCATTTCGAACGAGGTCGGTGATGACCTCCTCATGGGTCGGGCCAAAACAAAACTCACGGTCATTCCGGTCTTTAATACGAAGGAGTTCTTTTCCGTAAAAATCCCATCGTTTGGTCTCTTTCCACAGTTCAGCGGGGATCACCGCCGGCATTAAGAGCTCAAGGGCTCCCGCGCGGTTCATCTCCTCTCGCACGATTTTTTCGATTTTTTGAATCACCCTTAATCCTAAAGGGAGGTAATTATAAATTCCAGCGGCGACTTTTCGGATCATCCCGGCGCGAAGCATCAGCTTATGGCTGATGACTTCAGCATCACCGGGATCGTTTCGCAAAGTTGGGATAAAAAATCGGGTAAAATAGGTCGGCATGATTTCTTTTTCCTAAAGGAGAGATAGTACAATAAAAGGGGCTGATCTACAATTCGAAAGTTTCGGATGATAAAACTTAAAAAGAAACCGGATATTAATTTCTGGCGGGATGCCTGACTTCCTGAGCTTCTTTTTCTTTGGCGACTTCAATGGCTTCTTCAATCAGAACATCATAAATTTCATCGGCATTGACTTTTCGGACAATTTCCCCTTTTTTAAAGAGGATCGCGGAATCTCTTCCTCCCGCAATGCCGACATCCGCTTCCATCCCTTCACCAATGCCATTTACCACACACCCAAGAATAGAAATATTCAAGGGTGTTCTAATATGGCCGAGTTTTTTTTCAACATCATTTGCCAGCTTGATGACATCAATTTCCAACCGTCCGCAGGTGGGACAGGCAATGACGTTAATACCGCGGTGGCGTAGTTCAAGCGCCTTCAAAATTTCAAATCCGGCGCGGACCTCTTCGACCGGATCCGCCGCTAAAGAGACCCGGATCGTGTCGCCAATTCCTTCGGAAAGGAGCAGACCTAACCCGATTGAAGATTTAATCGATCCCGTAAAAAGGGTCCCGGCTTCGGTTACCCCCAGATGAAGCGGATAGTCAGATTTAGCCGAAAAGAGACGATAGGCTTCCACCGCAAGGGCGACATGAGACGCTTTTAAGGACACTTTGGTATCATAAAATTCCATTTCTTCTAATATATGCAAGGCTCTAAACGCAGACTCAACCATGGCTTCAGCCTTAGGATAACCATATTTTTCAAGAAGGTCTTTTTCTAAAGATCCAGCGTTAATTCCTATCCGGATTGGAATTTTTTTAGCTTTCGCGGAAGCGGCGACTTTTTCGAGCTTTTCTCTCGAACCAATATTCCCCGGATTTAACCGGACACAATCCACCCCTTCTTCCAGAGCAATCAGACCTAATTGATAATCAAAGTGAATATCTGCAATTAACGGGATCTTAATTTGTTCCCTGATTTTTGAGAGGACTCTTGCGGAAGGGTGATCGGGAACCGCCACCCGGACAATTTCACATCCGGCATTTTCTAACTGGTGGATTTGGGTGGCGGTCGCCTTGACGTCGTCGGTATTCGTCGTCGTCATCGATTGGACGCTGATGGGCGCGTCCCCTCCGATCGGAATTCCACCCACGTTGATCCGTTTTGTTTTTCTTCTCGGCTTATTCATTCTATTTGAATATGCGGAGAATATCATTGTAGGAAACCACGACAAAAAGGGTCATTAAGGCCGCAAATCCGACGGTCTGGGCAATCTGCATCCCTTTTTGATTTAAAGGCCTTCCCATCACCGCTTCAATTCCGAGAAAAAGGAGCCATCCACCGTCCAAAACAGGGATGGGTAATATATTCATGATCGCCAGTTGGAGGCTTAAAAATGCCATCAGGGCGATCAAATCGCCCATTCCTGAATGAGCCGCCTGTCCGGTAAGTTGGGCAATCATAATCGGCCCTCCCAAAGATTTCAGGGAGAGGTTGAGGGTTAACAGCTGTTTTAAAACGTCAAACGTTAACCGGGTTAATTCAGCGGTTTTGACAAACCCTTTTTTAATCGATTCAAACAGGCCGTAACGTTTAAAAACCATTTTTTGTCCAATGGAAACCCCGATCACCACCATCCCGGAAGCATCGTCCTTTACAGGAACTAACGTTTTATTAAAGAGGTCCCCTTTTCGATCAACCATCAAATTAACTTCTTTTCCTGCATTTTTCTTGATAAACAACGACATTTGATTCCAGTGGGTAATGGGTGTTCCGTTGATCGAAACGATTTTGTCCCCCTCTTCCAGGCCTGCTTTTTCAGCCGGGAAGCCTTTTCTAACCTGTCCTACCGCTGCAGGGATCTCGGGATATAAACCGGCTGTCCCAACCCCGGTCTTTTCGTCAGAAGAACTGACCATTTTTACAGCTTTTATTTCGTCTCCCCGTTTCAAGACGATGTCCAGTTGTGAGTTGGGATTAGCCCCTATTTGCGTCAAGGCCCTTTCCCAGGTATCGGTCTCTCTTTGATTGATGCTCTGAATGACGTCTCCCGGCTGGAGCCCCGCTTCCTGTGCGGGCGAGTTTTCATCAACCCAGCCGATTTTAGGAGCCTGATCAATATAAGCTGGAACATCGGTCCCGATTAAAAAAACCAACGGCATTAAGGCAAACGCTAAAAAAAGGTTCATGAACGGACCGGCAAATACGATCTTGGCCCTCTGCCAAACGGTTTTTGAGGCAAATTCATCGGGCGCTTTTTGAATTTCATCCGGATTCTCCCCGGCCATTTTGACAAAACCGCCCAAGGGAATTGCGGAAACCACATATTCGGTGTCTCCGATTTTTTTTCCGTAAATTTTTGGCCCGAATCCTACCGAAAACTTTAAAATCCGAACACCGTTTCTGCGGGCAATGTAAAAATGGCCCCACTCATGAATGACCACCAGAATACCTAAAACAATAATGAAAGTCACAATCGTGTATAACATCTGGATTTACTCCTTATTTTTTCCCCTGAAAATTTTCAATGAGCCGACAAGCCTCTTTTCGCGCCCAGCTATCAGCATACAAAACATCATCCAGCGTTTGAATGGGACGCGGCCGATGACATTCCATTGTCCTTTTAATCACTTCTTCAATTTTTAGAAAACCCATTTTTCCATCAAGAAAAGCGGCAACCGCCTCTTCATTAGCCGCATTTAAAACAGCAGGTTGTGTCCCCCCGGTTCTTAAAGCTTCATACCCATATGAAAGACAAGGAAAAGCTTCGTTATCGGGAGGTGAAAAGGATAACGTTCCGGCAGACACCAAATCTAAAGGAGGCAGGTTCAATGAAAGCCTTTCGGGATAATTAATCGCGTAAGAGATCGGACCCCGCATATCGGGAATGGCCATCTGGGCCATGACCGATCCATCAATATATTCTACCATAGAATGAACGATACTTTGGGGATGAATGAGTACTTCAATTTTTTCTACAGGGAAACCAAAAAGCCACCGGGCCTCAATGACTTCCAATCCCTTATTCATTAAAGTAGCTGAATCAATTGAAATTTTTTTTCCCATTTCCCATTTGGGATGTTTAACGGCAGCCTCGGGAGTGACTTTTGCTTTTTGGTCCCGATCGAAGTGAAGAAAGGGCCCCCCGGACGCGGTTAAAATTATTTTCCGGACATCTTTTTTTTGATTTCCCGACAGAGCCTGAAAAATCGCGCTATGTTCGCTATCAATAGGAAGAATTGTAACGCCGGCGGATCTTGCTTCCTGACAAACCATCTCCCCGGCCATGACCATTGTTTCTTTATTGGCCAGCGCTATATTTTTTTTCGCATTGATCGCGGCGAGTGTTGGTAACAGGCCGGCGGCGCCTACGATGGCAGAAACGACGAGCTCTCCTTCAGGGCAGGTTGCCACTTTAAGAAGTCCCTCCCGCCCGAAAACGATTTCAGTTTTCACCCCGGAACAGAAGTCCCGTAATTTGGCAGCATGATCCGAATCGGAAACGGAGACGATCGAAGGACGAAACTTTTGAATCTGCTCTTGAACAAGGACGAGGTTTTTTCCGGCGGCCAGGGCTGAGATTCTAAATTTATCAGAGAATTGAGAAACAATTTTAAGGGTATTTTCACCCACCGAACCGGTAGAACCCAGCACAATGATATTTTTCATCGTTTGATCATACTCTATTCATAAATAGACAGTCTATTGAATATTAATACCGTTGGTAATCGTTCAGTCAACGGTTCTCAAGCGCCTGGAACGCCATTCCTTCCGACACCGATGAATTTATCCTCATCTCTAGATGATGACATTAAGGTTGGATAAGCAAAATTCATCGAAGTCTCCATCCGTGGCATACCAGGCACTTTCATCAATGCCCACCCTTCACTGAAGGGTTACTACCGTTGTTTCAACGGAGAAAAAAATCAAAAATTAAACAGGTCTGAAATAAACCAGATAATAATAAAGGACAGGCCCCGTAAAGATAAAGCTATCAATCTTATCGAGAATCCCCCCATGTCCGGGGAGGAGATGGCTGGAATCCTTAACCTGGTTGGCCCTTTTGAACATTGATTCCACCAAATCACCGATTTGGCCAGCAACGCTCATAACAAACGCCAATCCAATGGTTTCTTTTAAAGAGAAAACGGGTAAAAACCAGACACGCGAAATCAGGGCCAGAAGAATTCCAAAAACAAGGCCTCCGATGGCCCCTTCAACCGTTTTATTCGGACTTACGGCAGGAGCTACCTTTCGTTTACCGATTGACTTACCTACAAACAGGGCGCCCGAATCGGTTCCCCAGGTGACCATCGCGAGAAAAAAGATATACATAGCGCCTTGATCCAGAGAGCGAATGAGGATCAGATGGCCGAGGAACCAGGTCACATATAAAAGTCCCGTTCCCATGATGGAGACGGATAAAAAAAAAGATTCCCTGTCCGCGAAAAGATGCGCGGTTAGTAAAAAGAGAATTCCGAACGAAAGAAATGTCGATAAAATAAATGGAGAAATCATGGCTTCAATCCCTTTCGGATCGATTCCTTCTACGTAAAATCCCGCCATCAATAGAAGGGCCGCCGTCTCACCAATGACGATGACCCCATGTTTTTTCTCTTTAAAATAGAGGCGGAAAAATTCAAAAAGACCTAAACTGGAGATCAGGGTTATAAAAAACGAAAATAGAAGAGTGTGTTGAAAAGTTACGAGAAGATAAAAAAGCGGAAGAAAAATAAAGGCCACAATTAAGCGTTTGATCATAGCTTAACGTTTTGCGGATCAGAGTAGATTTCCGGGACAACTTTTCCGAACCGCCTTTCCCTCCTTTGAAAATCGAGAATTGCCAAAAGCAGGTTTTTTCGCCTAAAATCAGGCCATAAGGTTTTGGTAAAATAAAGCTCGGTATAGGCCATTTGCCAGAGTAAAAAATTGCTAATCCGTTCTTCTCCGCTTGTCCGTATCATTAAATCCGGATCAGGCAGCCCTTCCGTATAAAGATAGTTTGAAAAAAGGTTTTCGTCCAACTCTTTATACGCCCGGGTCCCTTTCTGGACATCGTCATTAAATTTGACGATCGCATCAATAATTTCACTTCTCCCGCCGTAGTTTAGGGCTATATTCAACCTCATTTTTTTGTTATTTCTGGTTTCTCGTTCCACTTTTTTAATATATTGAATCACCGATAGCGGAAGTTCTTCAATACGTCCCAGCGTGCGGAACCGAATGTCATTATCCATTAAGGTTTTCAGCTCTTTTTTAAGATATTCCTCCAACAAACACATCAGCGTCTTAATTTCTAACGCCGGCCTTTTCCAATTCTCGACGGAAAAGGCATAAATCGTAAGGGTGTCGATTTCAAGTTCACGACAAAGCGTAATGATTTCCCGAACCGAATGGATTCCTTCCCTATGGCCGGAAATCCGGGTGAGGCCTTTTTTTTCCGCCCACCGCCCGTTTCCATCCATTATGACAGCGATATGCCGGGGCGAAACACCGTTCTTGACTAAGACGATGAGTTCTTTTTCCGAGAGATTCTCTAACGAGGTTTGTTTTTGATTGCTCATCTTATTCTTGAAGTTTCCCTGCAGCGCCTGTTAATTGTTCAATCGGATGGTTAAACGGTCGATTCAAAAGCTCAATCTGAATCGTCTGATTGGGAAAGGATTTGACCTTAAACTCAAAAATCGGCTCGTTTTCCGTTGAATGAGAAACCTCGTTTGTCGTTTTAGAAAAAGAGGGAATTAAAAAACGGTCTGTTTCGAGGAGAAATCTTGAAAAGGTATCCATTAAAACCAAATTGTCTTTTTCCGGCGCTCCGCTAACCGAAACAGGAATTCTCCCGGCGCTGATTCTAACCCGGTCTTCCGGCCTTGCGTCCTGGCCGTTATGAATCAACAAAGTTCCTTGACTTTTATCGTCAGCAACCGCGGTCAGTTCGATAAACCCGATATTTTTTTCAAATTTTCCCATCTCTTCCTTTGTGACCGGGTTATAAAAGGGTTCGCCCGGCCGAAAAATGGTTAAAACCATCCCTTTCACCAGCCCATTTTTTTCCCCTAAATTAATGGTGCCTGTTTTTCCGTCAAGATGGGAGAGCATCCCTTCGATTTTAGGGAAATAGGTGGAAAAAATCTTCGCTAAATCATCGAGTGAAAGCGGCAGGGGTTCTGCTTGAATCATTGCCGCAAAAAGGAGAAAAAAGAGTCCAAAGAACATTAAGCGAATTTTCATCATTTTGGATTTAAGTAACGGCCCAAGAACAGAGTTAGAAAGCTGTCATTGCGAACAAAGTGAAGCAATCTCAAGACTTTACGATAAGATTGCCACGCACCCTTCGGTGCTCGCAATGACATGATTAATAAGTGGGTGCGAAGTCTATCGCTGGTCT
>JACOTA010000060.1 GCA_016178585.1 Nitrospirota bacterium | reverse complement strand
AGATATCGCGGTTGGCGCCCCGCAGACCGGGACGATCTACCCAACGGCGACTGGCGCTGGGGCTGTTTACATCTATTCAGGACGAACTGGATCATTAATTCGAACGATTTCGAACCCCAATGGCACGGAACAGTCGATCTTCGGCTGGTATATGGTCGAAGCCGGAGACCTTGACCGTGATGGAAAGTCTGATCTGTTGGTCAGCGCGCCGTTTTCAGGAACCACCTCCTATGGGTTTGATGGCCCCGGAAGCGCCTACGCGATTTCGGGTGCGGATGGGCATGTGATCTATCGAGTGGATGGCGATGCGTCTGGAGATAATCTGGGTTGGTGCCTGGCAAGCATTGGAGATCTCAACGGCGATGGAATTCCGGAATTGTTAATTGGTGCGCCGGATAATAGTACGACGGGCATTGGTTACGTCAAGATTGTCGATGGGGCGACCGGCGCTCTGATCGCGCGGATCGACGATCCAGATGGTCCGAATCCTTATCCAAACAGTGTTTTCGGAACTAATGAGTTCGGCGACGCCGTCTCGGAGGCGGGAGATGTCAATGGTGATGGTGTGCCGGATTTTATGGTCGGGGCGCCCTCTGCACGACCGAACGGAATGAATAATGCCGGGAGTGTGTTCATCTACTCCGGGAAGATCGATCCCATCACTCACCAATTTCCGCTGTTGTATCGATTGAACGGTGAACATCCGAACGATCTTTTTGGTGGTTGCTGCGGAGGTGTCGATTCGATCGGGGATTTGGACGGTGACGGGGTTGGTGACTTGGTAGTGGCGGC
Organism: Nitrospirota bacterium; assembly: GCA_016178585.1. NCBI lineage: Bacteria > Pseudomonadati > Nitrospirota > Nitrospirota bacterium. The sequence continues at coordinate 32,331 of JACOTA010000060.1, read as the reverse complement.
GCCGGCGGCAAACCCGAATGGGAAACTTGATGCGGGAAGTGTGTATGTCTTCTCAGGCCGGACCGGAACCCTCCTCTATCGGCTGGACGGGGAAAATCCTGAAGACTTCTTTGGCGGTAATAACTGCGGGTGCGGTCCAGTGACCAAACTGCCAGATCTTGACGGTGATAGAGTGCCCGAACTGCTGATCGGTGCTCCGCTCGTGTCTTTGTCGTCCAGCGGTTCGCTTACGACGGACGTAGGACGGGTTTACGTCTACTCAGGAAGGACGGGAACACTCCTTCAAAAGATCGAAAACCCCGATCCAGTTAATTTCCGACTTTTCGGCAACTCGGTCGACAACCTTGGAGACATCAATGGTGACGGTAAGCTGGAGATCATCGTTGGAGCTCCAACCATGACCTTCGACTTTCCCCTGGTTATGATCGAGAGTAGTCATGTTGTGGGCAAGATTGGAGCCGGCAGTTATTACATCTTTTCTCTTTCAGCTTTCAATACCAATACCCTTACTCTAACAATGGCCGGAACAGGTTCGGGGACGGTGAGCGGTGCGGGAACGTATAGCTATAATCAGACCGCCTTGGTCTCAGCGACCGCGAACACCGGATCAACCTTTACCGGGTGGACTGGGCCGGACGCGGCGGAATGCACCACCGGCTCGGTGGTGATGACTTCCAACAAGAGTTGTACAGCCACGTTTACTCTCAATACCTATATCCTGACTTTGACAACGGCCGGAACAGGTTCAGGGACGGTGAGCGGGGCGGGAACGTATACCTATAATCAGACCGCCCTGGTCTCAGCGACCGCGAATACCGGATCGACCTTTGCCGGGTGGAGCGGGCCGGATGCGGCGGAATGCACCACTGGCTCTGTGGTGATGACTGCCAACAAGAGTTGTACCGCAACCTTTTTAGTGTCCTTAGTGTCCATTGATGTGACCCCGGCCAATTTCACGATTAACGTAGGCCAGATTCAACAGTTCACGGCCACTGGAACCTTCAGCGATGGGTCTACACGGATATTGACCGCTGGCGACGGCAGCTGGGCTCCCACCGGATCGATGGGGACGGTAAGGGGGTGGTTTGGACAGACAGCGACCCTCTTGCCCAATGGTAAGGTCTTGGTCGCGGGAGGATCTACTGCGGAGTTGTACGATCCGGGCACCGGAGTCTTTACCCCCACGGGGTCAATTGGGACAGCAAGATCTGGACATACAGCGACTCTCCTGCCCAATGGGAAGGTCTTGATCGCGGGGGGCAACCCTGCAGAGCTGTATGATCCAGCCACGGGGACTTTTACCCCCACGGGGTCGATGGGGAGGGCCCGTTTTGGTCACGCAGCGGTTCTCCTGCCTAATGGAACGGTCTTAGTCGCAGGGGGATCGCTCGGCATAGGTTTCGATGCTACAGCGGAGGTATATGATCCGGCGACGGGGACCTTTACCCCTACGGGGTCGATGAACGCGGGACGATTTTTTCCCACAGCAACCCTTCTGCCCAATGGGAAGGTCTTGATCACAGGAGGAACGGGTAACGGCATCGGTGCGGAGCTGTATGATCCGGCCACAGGGATATTTACCTACACGGGATCAATGACGTCAGTCCGATATTATTATCATGCAGCGACTCTGCTCGCCAACGGGAAAGTTCTGGTCACGGGGGGAATGTATCCACAGGACATTGGTACCGTTACGGCCGAGGTGTATGATCCGGCCACGGGAGTTTTTACCGCCACGGGGTCGATGGGGACTGGGCGGCTTCTTCACACGGCGACCCTCCTGACCAACGGAAAGGTGCTGGTGGCCGGTGGACAGAGTCCCAGTCAGGGTTATTGTTGTGATTACCCACAGACTTATCTTGCCACGGCAGAGCTGTATGATCCGGCGACCGGGACTTTCAGTTCCACGGGGGCTATGGGGACGGCAAGGTCTGGACACACGGCGACCCTCCTGCCGAACGGAAAGGTCTTGGCCGCGGGGGGAGGCACTGCCACGGCCGAGGTCTACACCCCCTCGGGTGAAGTGACCTGGAGCAGCAGCAATCCGACTGCAGCAACGATTGACGCAAATGGGCTGGCTACCGCCGTCATCCCAGGCAACACCACGATCACAGCGACCTCCGGAGGTATTAGCGGTAGTACAACCCTCCGGGTCAATGCCCCGCCCATCGCGAATGCCGGGCCGGATCAGACGGTGGAAGCCACCTCTCCGGCGGGGGCCTTGGTGACCTTGAATGGAACCGGCTCCAGCGATCCGGATGGAGATGTCCTGACTTATGTCTGGACGGGGCCATTTGGAACAGCATCTGGAGCGACTCCAACAGTCACCATTCCACTGGGGCTGAATACGATAACGCTTACGGTTACCGATCCAGGTGGTCTGACGAGTATGGATACCGTTGTGGTGACAGTGCGCGATACCACTCCCCCGACGATCACCGCGACGCAAAGCCCGTTGCCCAACGGAAATGGTTGGAACAACGCCGATGTAACGGTTACCTTTACGGCTACTGATACTGTGTCAGCGGCCACCTGCGTGCCAGCATCCGTGACGGTGACGGCCGAAGTCGCCGGTCAAGTCGTGACCATGACCTGCACCGATGCGGCGGGCAATCCCGCGAGCGCAAGCCACACGGTCAATATCGACAAGACCCAGCCAACCCTCACCTTTGGGCCGGTTAGCCCGGCGCCGAACTCCGCGGGGTGGAACAATACCAACATAACGATTACCTTTACAACGGCTGACAACCTCTCCGGAGTGGCCAGCACCAGCGTTCCCAGCCCGCTCTCCTTTACTGTAGATGGAACGGGGCTGACTCAAAACGTAACCGTGACGGATGTGGCGGGGAACAGCAAAACCTTCACCTCCCCAGCCGTAAACCTTGATACGGCTCTCCCTTCCGGAACAATCGTCATCAACGGGAACGCCGCTTGGACGAACACCCCCTCGGTCAGCCTGACACTGGGCTGCGCCGATACCCTAAGCGGATGTGCCCAGATGCAGTTTAGTAACGACAATGTAACCTTCACAGTCCCGGAACTCTTTGCGATGAGCAAGGCCTGGACCTTGCCTTCCGGGGATGGGACCAAGACAGTCTACGTTCGGTATACCGATGTGGCGGGGAACCTTTCTGGAAGTTTCTCCGACAGTATCATTTTGGACACCACCCGGCCGGTAATAAGCGGGGTATCGGATAGCCCCGATCCCTTTAAACCTAGTAGAGGGCAATCGACGACGATCCGCTTTACCGTTTCGGACAATTTATCGGTCACTTGTAACGTAACGGTTCAGATATTTAATTCTTCCGGCACTCTGGTAAGGACAATCACGAAATCGGGAGTCTCCTGTCCCGCCGGGGGGGCGGCAAGTTCCGTTATCTGGGATGGTAAAAATGGCAATGGGGTTTTAGTGCGGTCAGGGACCTATGGCTACGTTATTCAGGCAATGGATCTTGCAACAAACTTATCGCGCCCCAACGGTGGAACAACGACCGTAAAGTGATCTTGGGTGGTTTAAAAGCGTTTTGCGAGACTTTTTAAGTCTTTGGGTTTGAAAATTCCTTTTTCGGTAATAATTCCGGTAATGTACCTGGCAGGGGTTACATCGAAGGCGGGATTAAAAACTTTTACCCTTTTGGGAGCAATTTGGACTTTTCCAAAAACCGACGTCACCTCGGAGGGGTGTCGCTCTTCGATCGGAATTTCTTTCCCTGTCCTGAGACTGAAATCAATCGTCGATAGGGGCGCGGCGACATAAAAAGGAATGCCATGGTTTTTGGCCAATACAGCCACTGAATAGGTTCCTATTTTATTGGCGGTATCGCCGTTTCTGGCGATTCGATCAGCTCCGACGATACAAACGTTAATTTCACCCCGGCTCATGAGGTAGCCCGCCATGCTATCGGTAATGAGGGTTACGTCTATCTTATCTTCCATCAATTCCCAGGCGGTGAGCCGTCCTCCTTGCAAAACAGGGCGGGTTTCATCTGCAAAAACCCGGATATTCTTGTCCGAAAAATGGGCAGCCCTGATGACCCCGAGGGCGGTACCATAACCTCCTGTGGCCAAAGAGCCGGCGTTGCAGTGGGTTAAGATGGCATCCTTCTTTTGAATCACCTTGTTTCCGTGAAGACCGATCGTCTGATTCGTTTTAATATCTTCTTCGAGGATTTTTTGGGAGGCTTTGATTAACAGTTTTTTGATATGATCAACGGGCAAATCCTCAGTCTCTTCGAGAAACGTTTTCATCCGCCCGATGGCCCAGAAGAGATTGACCGCGGTAGGTCTGGTTTTTCCAAATATTTCGTAAACGGGCTCCAGTTTTTTCTTTAATTCAAAAATATTTTTGGCTTTAATCGATTGCGCCGCCAGAGCGATTCCCATTGCCGCCGCGATCCCAATGGCCGGGGCCCCTCTAATTTTTAACGCTTTTATTCCTTGAGCTACTCTTTGGTAGGTTTTGCAGTCGATATAAACGACCTTGTTGGGGAGGAGGGATTGGTCCAGCATTCGGACCATTCCGTTTTTCCATTCAATGGTGGGTATCATTTAACACAGGTCTCCAAAAAGAGTGCCAGCATCAGGCTTTGCCTGTGCTGGTGCTGGGGTTCGGGGGCATTGAGCCTCCGAGCTGGCTTTGGGAGCGTTTTCACAGCGGACATGAGACTAGATTTTTAAAAACATTAGCTCCGTTGCGAAGGCCCCTGAATAATATAGGTTGAGGCCTTATATTAGAAAATAGAAGCAGGTCTGTCAACAGGAACCCTCATCCCAGGAACAGAGATAGGATTTGCAACTCCTCCAAGACCAGCGATAGACTTCGCACCCACTTATTAATCATGTCATTGCGAGCACCGAAGGGTGCGTGGCAATCTTATCGTAAAGTCTTGAGATTGCTTCACTTTGTTCGCAATGACAGCTTTCTAACTCTGTTCTTGGGCTCATTTATTGCCCATGAATAATTGGCCAGACGGAATAATTATGGTATAACCGGTTGAATTTTTATATCTTTTACAGACCGTTATTTAGGCAATTTGCCAGCGAATGCTGAAACGGAGAGGTGGAAAAGTTTTATTCCGCCTTATAAACAGTTTATCCACAGAAATCTGTGGATGTGTGGAAAATCAATCATTTCTTCGACCGGTTATAACTCATGGGGTGTAACCCTTCAGTGAAGGGTGGGCATTGACGAAAGTGCCTGGTATGCCATGGATGGAGACTTCGATGAATTTTGCTTATCCAAACCTTAATGTCATCATCTAGAGATGAGGATAAATTCATCGGCGTCGGAAGGAATGGCGTTCCAGGCGCTTGAGGACCGTTGACTGAACGATTACAATTGGGTGGTGATTTTTATTGACTTTAAATAGGCCTATTGGTTAATAATTAACGGTTAAATCGGAGAAGGTTAAAATTAAATGGAAAGAAATAAATTAAAAAACCGGGGAGAAATTAAACGGCTTCTTGGTTTTTTAGCCCCCTATTCTAAAGTCATCTCTTTTGCCGCGTTTTTATTCGCTCTGGTTGCTCTGATTAACCTTGGTGTTCTATGGAACGTAAGGATTCTGGTCGATAAAGTAATGGTGCATCATGATTTTTCGGCCGTTACTGTAATCGTCTGGACCCTCCTTCTCTTGTTTTTGATTCAGAGTCTTTTTTCGATGATTCAGAGTTACACCATTGCCTGGGTGGGTCAGAAACTGGTCACCGATTTTAAAATCAAGCTTTTTTGCCATTTAGAAAGTCTTTCTCTTGATTTTTTTGCCAAACGACGGACGGGCGAAATTATTTCCCGATTAACGAATGATGTAACCGTCATTCAAAAGATCGCCACGAATATTCCATCGGATCTGGCGAAGCATTTTGTCACTCTTTTTGGCGGCCTTGGAATCTTGTTTTACATGAACTGGCGCCTCTGTTTGATGATTCTTGCTCTTATTCCTTTTTTGGTTGTCGTGGCAAAACTGTTTGGAAGGAGGCTGAAAAAACTTTCCAATGATCTTCAGGATCATCTGGCGGATAACAGCACCCTGTTGGAAGAGGTGATTTCGGGAATTCGAATTGTAAAATCCTTTGTCAGAGAAGAGGACGAGGGTAAGCGATTTACCCGGCAGATTAACCGGGTTTTTGACTTGTCCATGCAAAAATCGAAGGTCATGGCGCTCTTCGTTCCCATGATCACTTTTTTAACCTTGACCGCCGCGGCCATGGTCCTCTGGTATGGGAGTCTGGAGATCATCCAGGGTAAAATGACGCCGGGCGATTTAATCGCCTTTGTTCTGTATGGCGGGATTTTGATGCTCCCTTTTTCGGCTTTTGCCAGAATTTTTTCTCAGTTGAAGGAGATTCAAGGGGCGACCGAACGGGTTTTTGAGCTTTTGGATTTAAACCCGATGGTAACGGAAAATAAAGAGGCCCTTTCGATGGGTGTCATCCAGGGGGATGTTAAATTCAACCATGTCAATTTCTGGTATGACCCCGGTCGGGAAATCCTGAAAGACGTCAGTTTTTCGGTAAGCAGCGGACAAATTGTTGCTTTAGTCGGTCCGAGCGGCGCCGGCAAAACTACTCTGGTCAATCTTTTACATCGATTCTATGATCCGATCTCCGGAACGATTGAGATCGATGGACGGGATATCGGAACCGTCAGGCTTAAGGAGCTTTATTCCCAGGTGGGTTTAGTTCCGCAAGAAACTTTTCTTTTTGGCGGGACCATTCGTGAAAATATCCTTTACGGAAGGCTTGACGCGACGGAAGAGGAGATGACCGAAGCCGCCAGAGCGGCCCATGTGGATGAATTTGTTCAGACCTTCCCCATGAAATATGAAACGATCGTGGGAGAAAAAGGAGTTAACCTTTCCGGCGGTCAGAGGCAGCGAATTGCGATTGCCCGGGCCATCTTAAAAAACCCGAGAATTTTGATTTTAGACGAAGCGACGTCCTCTCTGGATAACGAATCCGAAACGCTGATCCAGGATGCCCTGGACCATTTTATGGCCGATCGAACCACCTTTGTAATCGCACATCGCCTATCGACGATTCAGTCTGCTCATCTTATCCTGGTGATGGAAAAAGGATCTATCGTCGAATCTGGAAATCACGAGGAGCTGATGAAAAAGCAAGGTCTTTATTACAGGCTTTATAACGTGAAACTTTCCGGATTGGACGTTTCCGTGGAAAAATAAGTGACGCAACTGGCTTTGCCAGTGGGGAACCCAGTGAGCAAAGCGAGCGAGAGGGGAAAGCTTCATCCGGCTTTGCCGGTGAAGGGGGCGACGCGAGCCCCTATTAAAGATCCCCTGAATAAATATGATAGGTATAAAAAGCAATGAACGGTAAAGCGGTTGTTGTTGGCGGCGGGATCACCGGACTTTCCATAGCCTATTCTCTAAAGAAAGAAGGTGTCGATGTTTCCCTTTTTGAAAAGGAAAGGGCGGCCGGCGGATTTATCCGAAGCGAAAATAAAGGAGGCTATTTAATTGAATTGGGACCTAATTCCCTTTTAAATATAAACGCCCAGCTGGATGGCTTTTGTCACGAGCTCGGCCTCGACCAGGAAAAGATTTTCCAATCACAAGAGTCTAAATCCCGATATATTTTGAAAAATGGGACGATGGTACCGCTTCCGCGCACCCCGAAAGAATTTATTTTTACCCCCCTGTTAAGCTTTACAGGAAAGATGAGAGTCGTGGCAGAGCCTTTTATTTCTCCGCTTCCCTTTAAAAAAAACGAAAGCATCTCTCAATTTGTCCAAAGGCGGTTTGGAAAAGAATTCCTCAATTATGTCGTTGACCCGATGATAGAAGGAATTTATGCCGGCGATCCGGAAACGCTTTCAATGGAGGCTACTTTTTCAAGGTTATGCCTTCTTGAAGAAAGATACGGAAGCCTTTTAAAAGGTTTTGTAAAGAAGAGAAAGGAGGAAAAACGGGATAAACGAATCGATCTCTTTTCATTTAAAAACGGGATGGGAAGTTTAACCCAAACCCTGGCTAAAATAATCGGGGAAGGGTTTGAGAATGAAACCGACATCACGTCGCTTTCCAAAAAAGCCTCTGAAAGAAGAAAGTTTGTTCTGACAGCAAACCACAAAGGCAAAGGGATGACCAGGCAAATTGAAGCGGATTCGGTTGTTCTGGCCGCTCCGGCGTATGAGTCCGCCAAGCTCGCGAACCATTTGTCGCCTGGCCTTTCAAAGCAACTTGAATCCATTCTCTATGCTCCGGTGATCATTATTAACTTTGGTTTTCCAAAATCGAACCTGACGAAACCTTTTCAAGGTTCGGGGTGTTTAATACCCAAGAAGGAGAATTTCAGCCTTCTTGGGTTTAGAGTCAATTCGAATCTCTACCCGGGGAGAGCTCCTGAAGGAAAGACGATTCTAACCTGTTTTCTGGGAGGGGTGAGAAACAGCCATATGTTACAGAAGAGAGACGATGAGCTGGTTAATCTGACTCTGAATGAATTAAAAACCCTGGTTGGCGTAAAAAATCGACCGGAATTTGTGAATGTTACTCGACATCCACGTGCAATCCCGCAGTATGACTTGTCTCATCATTTAAAACTTGAAGCGATTGAAAAAGAGCTCAGCCAGATTCCCGGACTTTATCTTGCCGGCAATTATTTAAAGGGAGTGTCTGTCTGGGACTGTCTTTCACAGGGGCTGAAATTAGGAAAATCGATTGCGTTGAAGATGAAATGCCAAAATTGAAAAATTGAAATAAGCCTTGACAAGGTTTTGAGTTTAACCTATACTCCAACACTATTTTTAAAGGGGGTATGCTCCATAAATATTTTTGGGATTCAAATCAATAACATTTAGATTTAACAGATAAAAATAAACTTTGAGGAAGTGATTATCCTCAATCATCTTTGAAAGGAGATTGTATGCGTGGTTTTGGAAAAGGGATTGTTTTAACCGCAATTGCATTCCTGTTTGCCGGGGCGCCGGTATTCGGGTACGAAGAGGCTCCAGTTGCGAATGGAGGAGCGGTGAGTGGAAAAGTGTCGTTTAAAGGGGCGGTTCCTGCTCCCAAGACATTTGATCTTGAAAAATTTCCTCAGCCAAAATTCTGCGGCAAGGTGGACACGGATGGAAAAGGACATCGACTCCTTCATGAAGTCAGTGTCGGGAAAGACGGCGGACTAAAAGACGTCGTCGTTGCCATCGAAAAGATTGAAAAAGGGAAGCCCTTTAAATTTGCCGGAACAGATACCACGGCGGATACCTGCCGGTTTTTGGTTCAAGGCGGTCCTTCTCAGTTTGTGGGGGTTGTGGTGAAAAAAGCTGAATTCCGCGTGAAAAACCTGGATGCCGATCCTTCCGATCCTAAAGCCGCAACGGGGGTTCTTCATAATCCTCATTTATATGAAGAGAAGGGTTCGAGCAATTCGACGATATTTAACCTTCCTCTTCCGGATAAAGGTCAAACCATTAATAAGCCCGTAATTCAGAGAAAACCGGAAAGCACTTTTCATCTGCAATGCGACCAGCACAACTATATGAATTCCTATTACTTTCCGGTGGCCAACCCCTATTACGCCATTGTCGGCGAAGACGGGACTTTCACCATTGATGGAATTCCTCCCGGGGAATATGAAATTCATGCCTGGCATCCGACGTTAGGGTTGCAGGAAGCGCATGTGACTGTCGCGGCGGGAGGAAAAGCTTCAGCGAACTTTTCGTTTGCCGCAAAGTAGGGTTTCATTTAAGGAATCTTAAACAGGCTGAGACAAAATCTCAGCCTGTTTTTTTTTCGAAATCAAGATATGAAAAAAGACGCACTCTATTACGGGATTTTTTCTGCCCTGGTTGCATTCATTCTAATGATTGTGACGCTGGTGTGGGAGGGAATCAAAGGGTATCAAAACGAGAAAAAAGCTTTCGTGGTTAAAAAAGAGGAAGTCGTGGAGGTTCGTGACCCCATGCGTTTTGCGGGATTAAAAATAATCAATGGGGTTGTAGATGGGGCGCCCATGGTTCTTGTATCAGAAGGAACCTTTGTTATGGGAAGTCCTCCCGTGGAGAGTGATCCCGATGAAAGTCCCCAAAGAACGATTTTTTTGAACTCATTCTATATGGATCTTTACGAGGTTACTCATGGCCAGTATAAAAATTATTTAAAAGCCATTGTGTCGGATGCAAAACCGGTCGTTCCGGTTTTTATGGACAATCCCGCTTTGATTACAAAGGATGATCAGCCTGTTAACGGGGTTTCGTGGACCGAAGCCCGTAACTATTGTCAATGGGCGGGCAAAAGGCTCCCCACTGAAGCGGAATGGGAAAAGGCCGCCCGTGGCGAGCGGGGCTTGAAATGGCCGTGGGGAAACGAATGGGTGGACAAAGCGGCAAATGTTCAGGGGGAAGAGGATGGGTTTAAATATACCGCGCCTCCGGGAAAGTTTGAAAAAGGGAGGAGTCCCTACGGCCTTTATGATATGGCCGGGAATATCGGGGAGTGGGTTGAAGACTGGTATGATGGAAATTATTACCTGTCCGGGCCGTTTCAAAATCCCAGGGGGCCTGAAAAGGGCAAGTTTAAGGGATACCGGGGGGGAAGCTGGGATGATGGATCAATGAACGTCAGGACGGCGAAAAGATTTCAGGCGGCGCCCCATCAGACCAGCGCTGTGATCGGGTTTCGGTGCGCAAAGGATTTATAAAAGATTGAAATAATAGAGAACCATGAAAACGGCAAAAATGATGTTCACCACCATTCCCAACAAAATAATATAATCGAAAATGGCTTTATTTCTAGCCTTCTTTTCTTTAACTTCAGTTTCCATAGAATTACCCAACCTCTTTTTTATTAAGAACCTGAAAATCAGATCCTGAAACCGGCGCTTAAGGTTCTCTAAAAAGACCAGCGATAGACTTCGCACCCACTTATTAATCATGTCATTGCGAGCACCGAAGGGTGCGTGGCAATCTTATCGTAAAGTCTTGAGATTGCTTCACTTTGTTCGCAATGACAGCTTTCTAACTCTGTTCTTGGGTTAAGAAAACCCATAAAAACGGACGGCAGGCAGGTTATTCTTAGAGCAGATCATTCAGTCAATCGCGATAAACCCAAGAACAGCGATAGGATTTGTAACTCCTTGTTTTGCCTGTCATCGCGAGCGCCCGCAGGGTGCGTGGCGATCTCGGTTCACGATGGCGAGATTGCTTCGCTTCGCTCGCAATGACAACTTTCTATCGCTATGTTCTTGGGATAAATTCAGACCTTGACGTTCGCCTCAAAATTTCACTATAATATTTTTTTTAAGAAAAGGATCTGCATGGGATACTATTCATTGGTGGGGCATTATTTATTATATCCATTATCCGTGATTGCCATGACCTCCTTCTTTTTTATCATGGGATTCCGGACGGGAAGGAAAAAGGAGCGGGCCCGGATTGCATTGCTAAATGGAAGTTCCCGGGAAAACTAATGGGCTTTAAAACTAAATTTTATATTATTTTCTTTATCATCATATCCCTGGCGGTGATAATCATTGATCAGTACCTGGGAAAGCTTTATGTCCGATATATGATTTTATTTACTTCAACTTTTTTTTTGCTTGGCATGCAATATGGTCAGAGGCTGGAGCGCCGCTGGTTGAATCAGTTGGCTAAAATGAAAAAATCGGCCCTTACGAAAGCGGGGACGGAAGTCAAAACAAACCCTTTTTAGATAGGGAACCCAAACGGAGAGTCTTTTATGAAACATTTTTTGTACGCCTTTTATGTCACATTTTACGCATCTGCGGTGTTTTTAGCCGGTTTATTTGCGGGTCAGATGGTCGAACGGAAAAATGCTCAAAAAAACCCGGATCGTTCACGGCTCAAGAACACATCGGATGCAATAGAAACCGGGACGGGGACGATGGCAAAAAGCGATTCAAAAGCTTATTAATTAGGCCTCTATTTTGAACAAATACCTCGTTTATATTTTCTTTTCCATCATGCTGGTTTTTGTGGTGGTTATCCAGGTGGCTATCAAACGGGGCAGCAAGACCGCCACCCCGGCCTCCAGGCCGCAGGACGAACCTTTCACCCCCCTCTCTGAAAAAATTAAAAAGACAACGGAAGGTTTTGCAAAAGCAGAAGCCAATATTAAAGTTGTAAAAATAAATGAGGAATATGAGACGATGGTCGCTATTCCTGCGGGTTATTTTACGCTGGGCGATTCTTCAGGAGATTTTTCCGTCCGCCCTGGCCGGAAGGTTTTTTTACAGGTCTACGCTATTGATAAATATGAAACGACATTTGCGCAATACTATGAGTTTGTCGCTAAAACCGGACATCGAAAACCGCGGTTAGCCGGATATCTGGCAGTCGGTTCAGAGGGACTGCCTCTTTTGATGAATCCTTACAATCCCGTTGTCGGGGTTTCCTGGGAAGATGCGAAAGATTATTGCTTATGGAAAAAGAAAAGGCTTCCCACTGAGGCCGAATGGGAAAAAGCCGCAAAGGGTGTGAATCAGCAAAAATGGCCTTGGGGAAACGAAGAAAATTTGCTCAATGCTAATTTCGCGGGGGATAAAGACGGCTATTTTTATACCGCCCCCGTCGGGAGTTTTAAAATGGATAAAAGCCCTCTTGGTGTTTATGATATGGCTGGAAACGTGATGGAATGGGTTAATGACTGGTATGACCAAAATGCGTATAAAACGTTGTTAAACTTAAATCCTTCCGGACCGGAAACAGGTCAATCTAAAGTGATTCGGGGCGGGTCCTGGAACGATTCTATTCTTAGGGGAGAGGCCACGATCCGGTTTAAAATGCTTCCTGAATACCGGGATGTAACAATCGGATTTAGATGTGCGAAAAGTGCTTGACAACTAAAAAAGAGTGTAGTACATTGCCCTCCCATAGATTATTTTTCGTGCGAGTTTTCGTGCTGGAAAAAATCATATTCATAGCTTCCAAGCAGCTCTAAATTTAGAGTCCTAAATATTGAAATTGATATAAACAAAACGAGGGAAACATGGACAAAATGCCGAAACAAGCCGGTCCGATTCTTTATATAGCGGTAGGAATTATTTCTATCTTATTTATTTTCTGGTTGGGAAACATATAAGTTCTACTTTTAAAGTAAATGGGGGTTTATACCCTATTTTTTAATTTTAATTTACGGGGGATTTTTATGAATAATATCGCTGTGGGTGTTCTTATTGGAATCGCGGGTTGGTTCTGTTATTTCCAATTTTTAGATTGGTTCCTCATGGGTATCCAGGGATTGAAATATTTTGAATTCATAAGAAGCGTATTTTAAATCGTTATTTTTGGTAATCGACGCAAGGATTCAGGACGTTAGAAGAACTTAAAATTTCAATGGAGTCCAATATGAAGACCCTAAAAAAATCAAAAAAATATGTGTCCCTCGCGCTTTTAGGGATGATGTTCCTTTCAATTTTTTCTTTTGTTCTCCCACTCCTTCAATCCACGACGGCAGTTGCTGAAGATGCCGCTGCCCCGGCAGGTCCTCCTCCTACAGGAAAAGACGTTTATTATAAAACCGATGGTCCAGTCTCTGGTCCTCCGGCGCCCCATTTAACCGCGCAGGATTATCCGAGCACGAAGTTGCCCGGTGTGTTCGGTGAAAGCCGTCTTCTGATCTGGACCGTGGCCCAACAGCATCTTTTCTTTGGGAGTTTTGTTCTGGCGGTTCCCATCTTTTGTATGGTCATTGAGCTTGTCGCTCTTCTCGTGAAAGATCCGGTGGCCAGTAAACGATATGACCAATTAGCCTACGATTTTATCAAGATCAGTTTAACGGCCTATTCCGTGACCGCCATTTTAGGGGGGCTCTTAATTTTCGGCTTTATTACACTCTATCCGGGTGTTTTTGGTTATGTTGCCTCCCTGTTCAGGCCCTTCATGCACATCTATGCGCTCCTCTTCCTGGCAGAAAGCGGAACCCTTTATATTTACTATTATGGATGGCATAGCATGGAAGAGGGTTTTTTGAAATGGGTCCATGCCACATTGGGAATTTTGTTAAACGTGTTTGGAACGACTTTGATGATGCTGGCAAATTCCTGGCTTGCTTTCATGATGGCCCCTTCCGGCGTTGATGAAAAGGGACAATTTCTTGGTAATTATGCCCACTTGCTCCATAGCGCGCTCTGGAATCCGATTAACATCCATAGAATTATCGGGAACATGGTGTTTGGAGGTGGAATCGTCGCCGCCTATTCGGCGTATAAATTTCTTTCCGCCAAAACAAAAGAGCAAAAGGCTTATTATGACTGGATGGGGTATATTGCCATGTTCTTCGCGGTCGGTTCCCTTATTCCCCTTCCTTTCGCCGGTTATTGGCTGATGAGAGAGGTTTATGCTTATCGTCAACAGATGGGAATTACCCTGATGGGCGGTTTGTTGGCCTGGCTCTTTATTCTTCAGGCTGTCTTAATCGGCGCCTTGTTCTTTGCGGTGGTTTACTACCTTTTCAACGGGATGCAGAGAATGAAAGGCGCAGAGCGGTATGACCGTGTTATTAAGTATGTTTTCTTCGGAATGACTGTCGCTTTTCTGGTCTGGTTAACCCCTCACACTCTGGTCATGAAGGCTTCGGAGTTAAAGGCGATCGGGGGACAACAACATCCGGTGGTGGGTAACTTTGGCGTCATGTCCGCGAAAAATGGCGCCGTGAACACCATGCTGATGATCACCATTTTTGCTTTTATTATTTATCAAAGAGCAAATAAAATTATCACGGTGAAATGGGCTAACCTCGGAAATGCCCTTTTATTCAGTATGTTTGGCGTGGCGCTCTTCAATAACTGGTGGCTTGCCATTTATGGATATTACATCCCTGCAAACGTCAGGGTCGGGCTCTCGGTTCCCCAGGTGGCCGGGACATTGACCTGTTTATTTGCGGGAACGGCCCTGAACCTGGCGATGCTAAAAGGGGCTAAATCGACCGGCCCTATCTTATGGGGAACCATTTCCAACCGTTCTCAATTTGCCATGTTCGCTTTAGGGGTTTCATTTACCTGGTTGATGGCCTTAATGGGGTATATCCGCTCTTCAGTCCGTTTGTTCTGGCATGCCATGGAAATTATGCGGGACAACTCGCCTTGGGCGTTTACCCACCCGATTGGCTTTGCGTCTAACGTGATGTCGGTGAACGTGGTTATTTTTTGGATTTTTTCACTTTTTGTCTTCTGGTTAGCAGAACTTTCTGCCGGCCACAGGGATGTTCCTTCGATGGAAGACTCTCCGGCGGTTAAAGTTAAAACCACCGGCGGACATGCTATCGCAGGAGCCTCTGAGTAAAAAATGAATGGCCTTTTTACATCTGTAAAAAGGCCATTTTGTTTCAGCGGGCGTTACACCGTTATTTTTATGCCTTATTGTAAGCAGATCGAAGAATTATCAGAAATAAGGAGAACTAAGTGGATAAGTTAACTTTAGCTTTAAGTATGTTGGGGATAGCGTTATTTTTAATGGCCATCTCTTCTAAATTAAAAGGAGCGCAATCCCTGATCTTAACAATGGGATTCTTTATGCTGGTGACGGGCGGTTTTGCAAGTTACGCAAACTGGCTTCCTCAGACGAGAGGGGAAGTTCCGCCTGAAACATCCGCGTCCCTGGGTAATGTCGATGCCATGTCTTCCGATAAACTCGCGGAAATGGGCGCAAAAATCATTTTCGACGATCCTGGAACAATGACAGGCGCGGGTAAGGGGCAATGTCCTCTCTGTCACGGTTTTAAGGCCGGAGCATTAAGCGAAAGGGCTCCGAATTTATCCGGTATTGCAAAGAGAGCGGAAGCGACTATCAAAAGCCCTATCTATAAAACCCAGGTTACCAGTGTTAAAGAATCCTGTTCAGGGTGCGGAAGAGCCGCGACAGCCGAAGAATATATTGCTGAATCACATTCCTGTCCCGCCTGTTTTGTGGTCCCCGGATTTGGGGTGAAGGGTTCAAACGATAAAGAAAGCCCGATGCCGACCATCCACAAGGCGCCGATTGGTCTATCCATTGATGAACAAATTGCCGTGGATACGTGGCTCTATGTTCGCGAAGGGGAAACCCCGCCTACCCCAAAAGAGATCAGGGCGGCATATGAAAAATTCATTCCCGAGTCTGACCGGCCAAAGCCTGCCTCTGCTGAAGCGTCCGCCGGCGGTGCTCCGAAAGGTCCGGTTATTTTAACCGGCGCGGAAAAACCGCAGGATATCATTATGAAAATGGGGTGTGTCGCCTGTCATAAGATTCCGACAACGGCAGCGCGTTTTGGCACCGTTGGCCCGATGCTGATTGAAGGAACAAATGCTAAAAAACGGATATCCTCGCCAGAGTATCTGGCACGGGTGAAAGCCGGAGCGGCGCACGCGGCATCCCCTAAAGAGTATATTATGGAATCGATTGTCAATCCAAACGCGTTTATCGTTCCAGGTTTTGCGCCAAAGGCAACTCCAACGGAATCGCCGATGCCAAAAGATTTTTCGAAAAAAATGACTTATGAGGCGATCTCGAATCTGGCTGATTTTTTATTATCCATTGATGCGGGTGTGGCAAAGAAAGATGGTATGGCGCCTCCGCCAGGGGGATAAAGATTCACGATTTAAATTAATCAAATTTTCAGGTTATTCATAAAATGAACATCCAAAATAAAGAGGGGGAAATGCGGTGAAAGGATTGTGGATACCAGGCGCAATGCCCATAGAGTTAATATTGATAGAAATTTTGACTCTGATTTTGTTTTTAGCAGGGAACTATTTCTTGAAAAAAACCTTTGGAAGAGGAGTTTCGCGGTTTTTCCAGGGCATTTTATTTGTTCTGGCAGCTTACTTCATTTTCAAATTTGTAATCTTTCCGCCCATTCCATCAGCTTTGCTGTATACCTATATGGGTTTAATCTGCCTTGTGGTTTTCTTGCTGCTTTCGAGCACAGACTCCTCCTGGAACGAGTTTCAAGATCCGATTATCAAAACCCTGGAGGCACGGACTCCCGGGTTTAAAACTGTTCGAATGATCACGTTTGGTGTTTTTCCGGTTCTTGCTGGAATCGGAGCCTATAATTTTATAAAACCAAATTTTCAGGAACCGATTGAATTACGAACCGTGCATCCCGCCCCTCCTGGCGCTATCCAGGTCCATGGTTCAAATATGGTTTTACAAGAAGCTAAAAGTCCTTTCAGAGTTGATGAACAGGGTAAATATTCCGAAGGAATCGAAAACAAATATTTAAAGGCCAATCCTTTTGATGAAAAAGCTCCCCCCTACATGAAATATGTCAGGGAAGGCGGCGAAATATTTTTCCAGAATTGTCATTTTTGCCATGGCGATAACCTGGATGCCCGGGGAATGTTTGCTTTTGCCTTTAACCCGATTCCGGCTAACTTTACCGATCCCGGCACCATCGCGCAATTGCAGGAAACCTTTGTTTTCTGGCGTGTGGCAAAAGGGGGAATTGGTCTGCCAAGAGAAGGTTTCCCATGGGCCTCTGCAATGCCTCCCTGGGAAAAACATTTGACCACCGATGAAATGTGGAAGGTGATTGAATTCGAATACTGGCATACCGGTTATTATCCAAGGACATGGGATTAATATTGTAAGCGAGGAACAGGCTTTGCCTGGGCGAGCGCGGGGTTTGGGGGCATTGGAGGATTTCACGAAGTGAAACCGGACGGGCCCTCAAGGATATGTAAGCATAGAAGTGGTATTTAAGGGAGAACACAATCAATGAAAAAAGACATCTGGTATCGGATTAAAAGCAAACCATTTCTCTTAAGCCTGGCCGGTTTGGCTGCTTTTTCCTTCTTTTCCCTGTTTTTCATCGTGTTAGGGTCAGCGGAGGAGAAGAAAGCGGGCGCCGAGAAAGTTTCAGTTTCGCCTGGAAGGCCTGATAAAGCGAGCCCGGAAGATTTAGAGTCGGGCAAGAATATTTATTTTAGAAAATGCGTTTGGTGTCATGGGCCAACCGGCGCGGGAGACGGACCCGCGGCTGACCGCCTTTGGCCGAGGCCTAGAAATTTTAACGCGGGGACATTTAAAATAAGACATACGGCTTCGGGTGAACTTCCGACAGAAGAGGATCTTTTCTTGACCGTTACACACGGTCTACCTGGGTCAGCCATGCCTTCATGGGCAGGGATCTTAAGCGACAAAGAACGTATGCAGGTTGTGCGGTTCGTCCGAACCGAACTTGTGAAAGACAGAAATTTTCTCGATAAGGAGACCGAGGAATTTCATAAAATTGAATTTGGAAAACAGGTTGCGACCTCAAAGGAAAGCATCGAAAAGGGCAAACTGGTTTACATGACCAAAGGAAAGTGCGTAGAATGCCATGGTAATGATGGAAGAGGCGATGGGAACAAAACCCAGAAAGATGAATGGGGATTCCCGATCCTTCCTGCCGATCTTCGTAAATGTTGGAATTTCAGAGGTAACCGCGAGGATCCGTACAACCCAAAAAATATTTTCAGAGAAGTGTCGACAGGCTTAAACGGTACGCCGATGCCAAGCTTTGCGGACGTTTTATCTCCTGAAGATAGATGGAATGTGGCAAACTTCGTTATTTCACTTTGCCCGCCAAAGAAAATTGACCCTTTGACCGCGAAACCAGTCTTGCAATTTGTGGTTAAATCGGGTTACAACAAAGGTGAAATACCGTCTGACACGAATGACCCAAAATGGGTCTCGGCAGAATCTACCTATGTTGGTTTAGCAGGGCAAATTACGGAAAAGCCGAGGAATTTTGTCCGTCTGGTTGATGAGGTTTGGGTTAAATCCCTTTATAATGATAAGGAAATAGCCTATTATTTTGAGTGGGATGATCGAAATAAGAGTGTTGCTCAACCAGAATCAGGAAATTACGAACTTCAGCCGGCCGATGTTAAGGAAGTTCCTCCAGGGGGTGAGCCTGTTGCCGTTAAGGGCCAGGATGGCTGGTCTGTCTATAATGATTCAATTGGAATCCAGTTTCCGGCAAAGTGGGAACAGCTTGCTGCACCCGAAAAACCAAGGTTTATTTTCGGAGATGAGAAGAACCCTGTTGATCTATGGAAATGGAATGCTGCGGGCGGTATTAACGAGTATACAGGAAAAGGAATTTCTAATCCGTTAACACCCAGAGATGGAAAAAATGTAAAGATCGTTGCCTCGGAATATAAAGACGGGCGTTGGAAAGTCATCTTAAAACGTGACCGGCTCACGAACGACAAAGATAACGAAGTCCAATTTACTTTGGGTCAATATATTCCAACTTCCTTTTATATCTGGGATGGGAATAACGGTGATAAGGGTGCAAAAACCTCTATCTCGACCTGGTATTATACGATCCTGAAACCGCCGGTACCGAACAACGTTTATGTTATCCCGCCGGTTGTGGTGCTGGTCGTCATTGGTTTTGAATTTTGGCTCCGTCGGAAATTCGAAAAAAAGAAAAAATAGAAAAGATTTTACGATTAGATTCTGTTTGACTTTTTTAGACGCTTAAACGGGAGGGGAACACCCCTCCCGTTATTTTTTTCTTTCCACTTAAACCAACCCGTCTTTCGGATTTAAAGCATGGATTGGAAAAATAAGAAATGGATGACCTATCCTCTCCTTATTATTCTTTTTGTAGCTGTTGCGCCTTTACTCCTCCTGCAGCTCGACGGGGAATCCTCGAAAAACAAGATCATCCCGGAAATTTCGGGAATTTCAGGCTGGTTTAATTCTCCTCCCTTAACATTAGCCCAACTAAGAGGAAAAGTCGTCATTGTCGATTTTTGGACTTACAGTTGCATTAATTGTCTAAGAACCATTCCCTATTTAAACCGGTGGTATGAAAAGTATAAGGATAAAGGGCTGGTCATTATCGGAGTCCATAGCCCTGAATTTTTATTTGAAAAAGAGTTATCGAGAGTGCAGTCGGCGGTAAACGAGCTTCAAATTAAATACCCTGTTGCTTTAGATAGTGACCATAAGACATGGGATGCCTTTGCAAATCACTATTGGCCGCATAAATTCTTTGTCGGTTCCGATGGGAGTATCCGGTTTGAGGTCATTGGCGAAGGACATTATGAAGACTCGGAGGAAAAAATACGCGAGCTTCTGGCTGAAACCGGTGTAACGCTTGATGGACCTTTAACCCCGGTTGAAGGGGAGAAGGTTAATTTTCAAAAAATCAAGTCTCCGGAAATATTTTTTGGCGCATTTCACGGCGGTTTTCTCGGAAATCCCCTGGGAATCTTGGCGGGTAAAAATACAGCGTATGCCCTCCCGCCGCATTTAGAAGAGCATGCCTATTATCTCGTCGGGCATTGGGCTGTCAGCGAGGAGTATGCGGTTCATCACGATTCAACCCCCGGAGAAATTTTAATAAAATATGAAGCAAAATCTGTCAATTGGGTCGCGGGAACTGATCGTAAGGGAATCTGGGTGGAAGTCCAGTTAGACCGCCATGATTTAACGCCAGACCAAATGGGAAAGGACATCGTCATTGATTCCGCCGGAAAAAGTAGAGTCTTTATTTCGGATAAAAAGCTTTATCGAATTGTCAATAACCAGGCGGGTTATGGGAAACACCTGTTAATTCTTAAAATAGCCGATCCTGACCTGGAAAGTTATACGTTCACTTTTGGTTAGTATTTAACATCGTTTTCTGTCATTCTGACTGAGGCATCGCCGAAGAATCTTGCCTGTAGATCCTTTTTTTTTCTCAGGATGACACATCAAATAGGAGAGAGATCATGACCGCGTTTCTTGGTAAGCCGGGTTTTCTGGCCCCTTATGGCACGTTTGGGGCTGACCTCAGTTATCTTTTGGCTATTGGTTTTACTTTTCTTTTTATGGTCGGGTGGTATCAGGCTAAAAAAACAAAAGGGCAGGCCCATCATACGCTGACTTTGGTCGCCATGGTCGCCATGTTAGCCTATTTTGTGATTTATTATTTGGCAAGAGAATTAGGAGCCGTTGCGTTTGAAGGAAAAGAGGGTTTTGGAGGGGGGACAACGATTTATAAATGGGTTTTCTTGCCTGTCTTAAATATTCACATCTCGGTCGTTACGATCGGGATTATTCTGGCGGTCTATATGATTCTACTGGGATTCCGGGTCTCTTCAAAAAAAGGGAGAAACAGAGTTCTCGTTGAGGGCTCCCCTAAATTAACCCTGAAAAAGTTTTCGATTTATACCGTGATCGTATCAGTTCTTCTCGCAGGCATTCTTTTTTTGGTCCGAATTTTATTTAGGCCGCCTACTCTCGGATTGTTCATTGCGTGGTTTTCTCTTTGTGTAGGGGGTGGATTTTTATTAATCCTGTTCGAGGGAGTCGCCCAATACCTCCTTCCTGATGGCGCAAAGCGTCATCGGGTCGTTGGAACATTTACGATGACGCTCTATCTGTTTGCTCTATTTACCAGCACGGCAACCTATCTCATGTTGTACGTCCTATGGCCTCATGTTCCTTGAGCAGAATCCAGAAATAGGTCTTGAAATTTGTTGAAAAGTAAGGCATATTTACCTTTTCTAATAGGAAATTTCAATGGAACAAACGAAAAGCCTGAAAAGCATATTGAGCAAACTTCAATACCCTGATGACGCTCAGGTGATGAAGCAGTTGATTGACCAATCCCTGACGGTCAAAACCCGAATGGGAAGAATCAAGAGAAAAATTGTAGTCTTAAGCGGGAAAGGCGGTGTTGGCAAAAGCATGACCACCGTTAACCTTGCCGTTGCCTTCGCGCGTATGGGTTTAAAAGTCGGTGTTTTAGATGTCGATCTCAACGGACCCTGCGTTCCCAAGATGCTGGGGATGAAAGGGGATACATTCATCCTGACGCCGGAGGGGGCCCTGCCGCCTGCGGGTCCCTACGGAATTAAGGTCGCATCCATGGACTTCTTTTTAAAAAAAGACAGTCCGGTTCAATGGAAGGGGTCTATGGACCTTTCTCCCGTTTGGCTTGGAATGGTGGAAATGAACGTGATTCGGGAATTCCTGGGTGATATCATCTGGGGAGAGCTGGATCTTCTTCTTGCCGATCTCCCTCCGGGCGCGGCGGCCGATAAACCTCCCGCAATGGCCAAATATATTCCTGAATTAGATGGCGCCGTGGTGGTCACGACCCCTTCAGAAGTGACCGGGGACGTTGTCAGGAAATCCATTGTATATACGAGAGATGTGGGGATTAAAGTCATCGGGCTTATTGAAAATATGAGCGGGTTCTTGTGCCCGGAATGTCAGACCGAAAGTGAATTGTTCGACGGGAGTTCCGACCAACTCTGTGAAGAATTAGACGTGCCTCTTCTCGGGAAAATTCCTTTTAGCCGGAAAATGAGCTACGCCTGCGATCATGGCATGCCATTATCCGATGAATCTGAATATACCGTGAAAAAGTTTAAGCAAATAGCCCAGGAGATTGTAGATCGGTTAAGGATTAAATTTAAAAAAGGGGAATAAAATGAAATTTGTATGCATGAAATGTGAATCTTTTATGTTGTTTCAAAAAGTTGAAAAACCGGGTGACGATTCATTGGGTGTCATGTTTGAATGTCCGAAATGCGGTAGTCGCGTTGCCATGGTGACCAATCCTGGAGAAACTCAAATGGTCAGCGCGCTGGGGGTTAAGCTGGGAGGGAGAACAACCGATCCGGAACCTTTTGAGCTGACGCGGGGAACCTTGAAAGATTCCGTGAGCGAGCCGGTGAAGGCCGTTTCCACTCCGGCGGCGTCAACGGCTTCAATAGCCGATGCTGTTCAAGCCGAGGCTGGAAAATGTCCGTTTTCGTCCATGTTAGCCGGAATGAAAGAGGGGGTTGTGTCTAAAGTCACCTGGTCCCCTGAAGCCCTGGAAAGAATGGAAAAAATTCCAGAATTTGTCCGGCCGATGGTGAAAAACGGAATAGAAACATTTGCTCAAAAAAGGGGGTATCAGGTGGTTACTCCGACGGTGATTGACGAATCCAAAAATGATCAGGCTGGTTTTGAATGGACTCCCGGCGCAACGGAGAAACTTGAAAATATCCCGGTCTTCGTCCGTCCTCTGGCCAAGAAAGAGATCGAACGGATGGCGATGGAAAAAGGGGTAAGCAAAATCTCCGAAGAACTGATCGACGAAGTGAAAAACCGGTTCAGTCAATTCATGCCGTCGTAAGGAAACCATGAATACCTTTATAGAAGATTTACAGAACGAGATTGAACAGCATGAGGCGGTCAATCACCCCTTTTTGAAGAAGTTTTCAACTCTCCCTCTGACGCTGGACCAGATCAGAGCCTTTGGACTTCAACATTATCAACTGGTCAAGATTTTTCTCAATTATATGACCAATCTCCAGCCGAGGATTCCCGATCCCTCCGTTTCAGCGCTATTTCGGCATGTCTATCATGATGAATTCGGTCAGCATACGATTTTCAGGAGCCATCCTGCTCTTTATCGGAATTTTCTCAAGAGCCTTGGCCTGGAAGATAACGACTGGGGGAGAGTTGCGCACCTTCCTGAAACCGAAAGTTTTGTCGAGATGCATAAAGAGATGACC
Organism: Nitrospirota bacterium; assembly: GCA_016178585.1. NCBI lineage: Bacteria > Pseudomonadati > Nitrospirota > Nitrospirota bacterium. The sequence goes on along the minus strand of JACOTA010000060.1, from coordinate 8,877 downwards.
CGGGATGACGATTTTAGAATCGCTCTCGGCGCAATTGGTCCGGGCCATGAATTTTCAATTCCTCCCATGTTTACTTGCCTGGTCAAAGGGATTGAAAAGAACACCTCTCTTAAAGAAGAGGAGTATGAATATTTCACATTTCATATTATTCAGGATCAGTACCACGCTGAAATCTTCAACGAGTTGATCTCCCATTTTAATACGGATGAAGATCGGAAGTTGATCAGGGAAGGGGCGATGAAATCGCTGGAAGCGCGCCGTATTTTCTGGAGCGGCCTGGAAAAAACAATATTCACGCCGGTCTTAACTTAAAAAAACCATGAACTGGACAGCAGAAGCGTTAAAAAAAATTGAATTAGCCCCTTTTTTTCTGAGGGGAATGGTCAAAAAACTGGCCGAAAAAAAAGCAGAGGCCGAGGGATTGACCGAAATCACACCGGAACATTTGTCCCGGTGGAAAAATGAGGGAATGGCGGGGGTCGAAATGCCCGCCCAACCGGGCGGTATTTTCTGGACCAAAAAGGCCAGAGAGAGGCTCGATACCGTGCCTGAATTTTTGCGGCCGATGACTCAGCGGATTGCCGAAGAAATTGCCAGAGAAGGGGGGCATCTCGAAGTTAATTCGGATCTCTTTTCTAAAATCGAGGGGTTGGGATTAAAGATCGACGCCGCTCCATCCTCGATGAAATGGACGGATGGGGCGATCAAACTCCTTCAGGAGAAAATTAAAGAAACCCCGCCCATGGCTGTTGAATTCGTGTCGCAAATGCTAAAAGAAGACGCGGAGGAACTGGCCAGGGGAAAAGGGGTTGAGGAAATAACCGAGGAGGTCCTTCTTTTGGTATGGAATGAGACCCATGAAGAAGTGAAGTGGTCTCCTGAGGCTTGGAAACGTCTTCAAACCTCGCCTGATTTTGTCAGAAGCGGGATTAAAAAGGCGGCGGAAAGACGCGCACGGCGAGCCAAAGCCGATCAGGTGACTTCTGAAATGTTAACCCGTTACAGAAATGAAGCGATGATGAAAGCCGTTATCCGCATTCGCCAGTATGGCTATAATACCTTAACGTTTGATGCCTTTGAAGATGCTCTGGTCAAGACTAAACGTTTAAAAGATAATCCAGAAGCTGCGGTCCGCCTCGGTGAAATCAAAGAATTTATGGATAAAAGGGGAGAGGTCGGTTTGTTGGACCGTGAGATGATGGAAAAAATGAAAAGGTATTTGCAAGGGGACGAAAAGAAACTCCTTTAACGCCTCCTTCCTTCTCCTGGCCAATAAAAATTTGGATTCCAAAAAAATGTTTCTGCGCATACACTATCTTTTTATTGCCCTTCTGATTTCCGGATGCACAACAAACAAAACAACTGATCTTTCTCCATTCCAGGAGTCCTTTAGGCCGGATAATAACTATCACGTCGGATTAAATCCGATCTTTATTGCGGCGGCGGACTTAAATAACGACGGCGCAACTGATTTAATTACCTCCAACAGTAATAGTCATAATATTTCTGTGTTGCTTGGGAACAAAGATGGAACGTTTAAAGACCATCTCATGGTTCCGGTGGGAAAAAAGCCGCGGGGCATAGCGGCGGGCGATTTTAACGGCGACAAAATCCCCGATCTTGCAATTGTAAACAATGAAACCGATGATTTGACGATTTTACTGGGAAAGGGAGATGGGTCCTTTGTTGAAGGGGAAAAAATTACGCTGGAGCAACGTTCCCCCTTGTTTGTAGAGAGCGCCGATTTCAATCAGGACGGCAAGACTGATTTGGTGGTGTTGTCCCGGTTTGATCATGTGGTGGTCTATCTGGGAAATGGCGCCGGAACTTTCAAATTTCATAAAACGTTTGAAGCGGATGATACCCCGACAGCGTTAGTGGTGGGAGATTTTAACAATGACCGTCACCTGGACCTTGCCATTACGAACAATGGCCCTGTGAAAAACGGTATTGAGATTTTGTTGGGAGATGGGCAGGGTAATTTTACCGTCGGCTACCGCCACACGGAAAGAAATTTCAGACCGATTTCCCTGACTCAGACAGACTTAAACGGCGACGGAAAGGCCGATTTAATTACCGTTGATCCCATTCACCATAACGTCTCGGTTTTCTTAGGAAATGGAGACGGGACTTTTAAGAATGGCGTGACGATGAGCGGCGACTCAGAACCCATTTCCATTGTTTCCGGTGATTTTAACGGAGACCATTTAACCGATATCGCCTTTATTAATAATGCCAGCAGTACGTTGATGGTCTTGTTTGGAAACGGGGACGGCGCTTTTAAGGAACCCCCGGCCCGGTATCAAACCAAACGGGGGCCTTTTGCCATGGTAAAAGGTGATTTTAACCATGATGGTTTTACTGATTTTGCGATAGCCAATAACGGCGACAGTTCGGTGAGCATCTTTTTCGGACAGGCCATTCAGCCTGTTAAATCCGTTCCCCCATCCTAATCCGGCGATTGGGATTTTGAACTGCCGGTCAAAACGATAAAGATGAGGACGATGATCCAGATCCGGATGGCGAATTCATTCTGATCCGGTGAGAAGATCAGCGTGAAAAAATTATCCTGATTGAAGACAAAAGCCTCAACCGCCGAAGCGCCAATCCAAAAAGCGAGACCAAATCCGATTCCCAAAAGGAAGGTTTTTAAAGACATTCCAGATTTATCCCGCGTTGAATGGAGAATTTCTTAATCAAGGAAATCGATTTAAGGCAAGTACTTTAAAAAAGCGGCCATCAATAAGATTAACAAACCCAGAACAAAGGTTGTTTGTTGAAACGGAATTGATTTTAAGCCTGTCTTTTGTTCCTTGCCCAGAATCATCTTAAGGATGAGAAGGTAGTGGGTCAGGAGAATGCCGAAGAACAGGATCTTAAATGAAAGGGCGACAAAATAAATGCTCGAAAACTCTCCCCTGGCCAAACGGCTAAAGTGGATATTAAATCCCCCGGTCAGGAGGAGAAGCGTGATAAATAGTCCGGAAATTTTTTGAAACCGATCGTGAAGGTCTTCAAGGAAGAGTTGAAATTGGCTGTTATTGATATAGTTTTTGGCGATGGGGGAGAGAAAAAGAGAAAAAAATATTCCTCCGCCGATATAACTAAACCCGGAGAATAAATGGATCCAGAAATTGATCACTTTAAGTGCGTTCATGAAACATTTTCCTTTTATTCCAGTCCTTTAAATTGACCGGCGTCAAATACCGGTTTTGAATTTCCAAACGTTTTCTGTCTTAACGCTTCCATATCTTCCAGGGTCACGATGTTTCCCCCTTTGTCTCTGACATAAACCTCCACCCTTCCTTTAATCATTTTCTGAAGGAAATAGGGAAGACGGTTCAGGCGAGCATGGGAACGGTCATCCCAAATCAGGTTCAGCTCTTTCTGAGGCGGCTGAGGCATGATTTTAACCCCTCCTTTTGGGGTATATTGACACCAGAGATCTTCATCCAGATAATCGCCGTGTGAGGCAAATGGACGGGCCCGGCAGCCGCCGCACAACTCGCTGTACTCACAATCACCGCATTTTCCTTTCAGCACAGGGGAGCGAAGATCCGAAAAAAGGGAAGAAGTCTTCCAGATGTCGTCAAACGAGTTGTTTCTTAAATTTCCGACCGAAATCGGCATAAAAGGACAGGGGGTGACGTTTCCTTCCGGCGTAATCCGGCAATAATGCGTCCCCGCGAGACACCCGCCGCCCTCATACCCCTGTGCTTTAGTAACGGGCGAAACCGGATTTTTTTCATACGCAATCCTTTTAAAATGGGGTGCACAGCGGGAGCGGACCAGCATTCCAGGGTATTTTTTTTGAACGTCGACCAGATATTCTAAAACCGTTTCGTATTGAGAAGGCGTGATATCGGACATTTCTTCACCCCGGCCGGTACAGACCAGAAAAAAGAGGTTATAGACTTTAGCCCCCTTTTCGTAAGCGTAATCCATGATGGTCGGAATTTCCTGGTAATTCATACTGCTTGCGGTGGTATGGACTTGAAACTGAAGTCCGTTGCGATTACAGGCTTCAATTCCCTGTAAAGCCCCTTCCAAAGCTCCCGGAAGCCGGCGAAACGTATCATGATTGTCGCGGTTCAGGGAGTCGACGCTGATTGAAACCCCCATCACGCCGTTCTGTTTGAGATCCCGGACTTTTTCATCGGTTAGAAGGGTGCCGTTCGTTCCGACGACGACCATCATCCCTTTTTCGGAGGCATAGCGGGCAAGTTGCGGGAGATCTTTTCTGAGAAGAGGTTCGCCCCCGGTTAAGACCAGGATCGAGGCGGGGTTGACCTGAACCATCTCATCAATAGTTTTAAAGCACTCCTCGGTTTTGAGTTCGTCAATGGCGCCGGCGTCTCTTTCACCGGCTGACAAATAGCAATGCTCACATTTTAAATTGCATCGTTTGGTTAAATTCCACGCGATTAAAAACGGTTTAAACTCTTTTTTTAGGGTGGCTTCTACCATCATTTCCTCATCGGTTTTTTTTGACAACCATTCGAGATCAGGGGGATGTGACCTGACAGCGACCTCTTCGAAGTTTGGTTACCTTTCCAAAATGTCCGTTAAAATAAGCGGTAAACTTCGGAGCGCGAACAGGCAGGTTACGTCCCCCTGATCATAGGCTAATACCGTAACCAATGTTTGTTTATTTGGCCAAAGACTCTTTTTTCTTCGCTTCCGCCAGCTTATTCATGATTGCCTGCAAAGCTTCCGGATTTTTCATCGATTCTTCCATGATCTTTTTGGCTTTTTCAATTCCGTCATTGGCGACTTCCAGGGTAATCAGCTGAACACCGATTGAAGCGGCATATTCCTCAACGGTAATTTGCGTGGAATCCCGCATATACCCTGCGGGAACCCTCTCCAACCGCTGACGGGCCTGTTCATCCCACGAAGAACCCGAAGTATTTTCTTTTGAATCAGCAGACTTAATTCCCATGATTTCATCCTTCCAGTTGTCTTTTTCCTCGGCATATTGGGTAATCACCTCGGAGGCAAAATCGGTGGTAATCGTCCGAATTCCTCTTTTACGCGCTGATTTTTCGATGATGGCCTTTGCTCTTCTTCTCAAATATCCTGAAGGAACCTGTCTTAAACGGGTTTTGCCTTCAGAAGTCCATTCAATCTGAACGTCATCGTAGGCCAATTCAACCTCGATGTTTCCTTCCGCTTTTGCGGCTTCCTGAATAATCGATTTATCGATCATTCCGAATTCCGTTCCTTCCGCGGCGCAAATCGGGCATTTTACCGGTTGGTCGCCCTTGGCGATATATCCGCAGCCGCCGCACATAAAATAAGGCAAATCACGTCGCTGGTCGTAGGTTAATGTTCCAGAGGCTCCGGTCCCGGCGGCAACGGTCGTTCCCAGGAGGCCCATCATTTGAGCGCTCCCACCCATCAGGTCCTGAATCACCTCATCACTTCCCTGCATTTTATCCCGGTCGATTTTTTTCTCTTCAAGCGCTTCACCAAGCCGCTTCATCGCCCTGATGGACGATTCGGGCAACAAATGCCCCATCGCGGAATCGACGACTTCATTCGAAATAATCGTATGCCCTTTTTCAACCGCATACCGGTAAATGGCTGTTTTGGCCACGCCCCGGGCGAAGACAGGAACTCTTTCCATTCTCCGTTTCGCTTCGTCTGTCCAGGCAATCGTATATTCCGCCATCGTGTCGATAGGGGGAACGAAGGTCCGGTTTGAAATCAACACGTTGGAAGAGATCATTCTGAGGAGGTTTTCAGAATTGCTGCCGATATCCATCGTGTCATCGGAGTGAACGCCGATTCTTCCCATGATGACCAGCCATGGTTTTTCTTTCCGGCAGTACTGCAGGATTCTTTCAAAGGCCTTGCCATCGAGCAGGGTCGTCTTTATTTTCATTCCGTCTTCTTCGGCGATCTGCTTTCCGATATCAAGATGCGCCTGATAGATTTTGGCCAGACCGCTGTCGATGACCTCTTCATGAAGCTTTTCCTGTTCTTTAAACCGGAAGACTTTTCCGGCTTCTTCTGAAAGAACGCCGGCAATACTGTTAAAGGCGGCGTAATGGAAATAGGGATCAAATGCGGCAAGCGCCTCAACCTCCATTCCAAGGGCTTTTCCCAGTTCAACCGCTGTTTTCAAACCTCCAAACGCTTGATGGCTTCCGTCGAGGCAAACAAATATTTTTTTAGCCCCTTCAATCGGGTTGAGGTCTTTTACAATAAAAATGTCAGAATACCGGACCCTTCGAACGACCCGTTCGGTCACGCCTCCAATCAAACTTTCACGAACAGCTCCTACGCCCAAAGCACCCATCACCACAAGGTCATATTTGTTTTCGTTAATATCCTGGGCAAGAACTTGAAAATTTCGTCCTTCAAGAGAGCGGGCTTCAAACGCGATGTTGGCGTTTTTGCATTTTCCGTGAATGATATCAAGGTAGGAATCGGTAATAATTTCCAGTCCCCGGGTGATCAGGGAGTCATGAATCCTTCGCTGTTTTTCCAGCTCTTTTTCATCGTGATATTCTTCAGGGAGGCCGGCTTCCATTTGTTTAAATCTTTTGTCATGCATCTTTGCGGCATACGCGTGCGACCCGATGACGGTCGACCCAAAATGTTTGGCGAAATCGACGGCGATTTCGGCTGCCTTATTGGAATAGTCTGAATTGTCTACCGCGACGTAAATTGATTTATACATGGTCTTTTCTCCTTATCACTTGCAGGAATTTCCTATCTAAAATTGAAGAACTAAACTTTAAAATTTCAAAACCGAATATTTTCAGGTAAAACAGCGAAATTATATAACACTGCTCGAATAAAAAACACCCCTATTTTAAGGGGTTATCTGATCCCGCCGGTTTTTGAGCGGCTTCCTTTTGGGCTTCCAGCGGAAGGGTCCGGAGGTAATGAATGACCGCCCAGGAGTCCTCTTCGTCAATGACCGCCGGAGAATACGAAAACATCCGTGTTCCAGGGCTCCCATTTCGAATGACCCAGAAAAGTTCCCCGTCGGTGCGTATTTCCTGAAACCGGGGATTCGTGAAATTCCTGGGACGGGGATTCAGCTCGACTCCAGAGGGTCCGTCTCCCTTTCCCGTATTTCCGTGACAGACGAAACAGGTACCCTTCCCATGATAAATATCGCGTCCTTTTGCGATGATTTCCGGGGTATTGGGCAGAGGGTTTTTTACCCCTTTACTCTCCTCCGGAGCGCGGGGGATTTCAATATCTCTTTCTTTTCCTTTTGTTTCCGCTTCCTGGGGACCTAACTGAATAAAAACATAAAGAACCCCATACATGACGAGAAATATGATGACGAGTTGAAAAACCGTTTTTTTCACCGATCGTATTCAGGGGCCCGTGTGGTTTCACTTCGTGAAATCCTCCGATGCCCCCGAACCCCAGCTCTTGTCCAGGCAAAGCCTGTTACAAGAGCTCTCACGCAGAAAAATTTCATCAGGTTTTTCACATCAAATCTTCTTTGATCATCGACTTCCAAATAAAAGGTCCTGGCGTCTCATAGTTTTTGGTCGACATGAAATTCATCTTGTGGTAAAGGTTGATTTTAAATTTTCCGCCGCCGTATTTTTTTTGTAAAAAGTCTTGAATCTGGACGATATCGACGAGTTCTGCCGCCGGATAACTGTCGAGATGATGAAACTGGACAATCATACCAACCTTTTCTTGCCCTAAAATTTTAACCAGACAATCCGGAAGGATCGACACGAAAGTCTTTTTCATTTCTTCTGCGGAGGTTTCCCCTTTGACCGCGGCATGGGAAAAACTTTTGATATGTTCTCTATACAGGTTCCAAACCAAACCTTTAAAAAGGTTTTCCGGGGTCGTCTTTTCATAGGGGCTCGCGTCGTTCCCTTCACCGGCGGAGCCGGATGAAGCTTCCCCCTTTCGCTCGTTTCCGCTCGCCGGGTAACTATTCACGTTTTAACCCGTCAATTCGGTCAATCGCCATGTTCTTTTGACACGTCGGACATTTTACAAAGACGAGATTATCATACAGACCGATACTGTAATGGTGCGTTAAAAGATCGAATTCGGTATGGCATTGAACGCAGGTCGTAAAACTTTTTTGATATAACTTAATGAGTTGCGAATGGAGAGCGGAGATCGCCTCTTTTGACTTTTGAAGCTCTTCCTGTAAGCCAAAAAGGAGCGTTTCGAGTTGGTTAACCCTGTCTTGAAGTTGAAGATCATCCGACTTTTTTTCTTGTTTTTGAGATAAAGGAGACGCAGGCAATTTCAATCCTTTACTTTAAGAGTTTTTTAAAAAAAAGAAAGTATACTCTTTTTAAAAAACGGGAGCAATCCCTTTTTCCTCTCCCAGGAGATAGGATTTGAAACTCTTTGTTTTTCCTGTCATCGCGAGCACCCATAGGGTGCGTGGCGATCTCGGTTCAAGATGGCGAGATTGCTTCGCTTCGCTCGCAATGACAACTTCCTATTTCTGTTCTCGGGTTCCTCGGTTGCCTTGACAGAATGGATATTAAAGGTCAAAAAAGGGGTCAATTCCTTCGACCTGCTTCCGAAATCCACCATCCAACTTTAGTTTCTCCGATACCCAATGGCAGGCCCATCCCAACATAGCAGATTAAAGTAATATACAACAAAAGATTTGACCTCTTTTTTGCGCGTAATTTTTTGATTCCCAGAAAAAAGGCCGTTCTGGCAACCGATAAAAATACAAAAGCGTTAGATCATGAAAAACGTGTGATTGACGTCAAGTTGAACAAAATTAAAAAGGAGGCCGGGGATCTGAGTGAAAAAATTCAGTCGTTGACGCTTCATTTGACGGTTCAGGTGGGAGAAGGGGACAAGCTTTTTGGTTCCGTTACTTCGCAGGATATCGTCGAAGCCCTGGCAAAAGAATCG
>JACOTA010000059.1 GCA_016178585.1 Nitrospirota bacterium | reverse complement strand
GAACAGAGTTAGAAAGCTGTCATTGCGAACAAAGTGAAGCAATCTCAAGACTTTACGATAAGATTGCCACGCACCCTTCGGTGCTCGCAATGACATGATTAATAAGTGGGTGCGAAGTCTATCGCTGGTCTTGGGTGGAATATTTAGCTTGACCAGATCAATTAATCGTGGTATAAGTAACCCAGTTATCTGTTTTTTCGATGTTTTTGAGTTTCGTAAATTTTTCATAAATTTAGTCAATGAATGAAGAAGACCTCAGATGATTTTTTCTGAGGTCTTTTTTTTCTCAAACTCAAACGATCGTTTTAAAAACAGAATTAAAAATTAAAGGAGGTAAGTTTTTATGGCAAACGGTACAGTTAAGTGGTTTAACGCCAGCAAAGGTTATGGTTTTCTTTCTCAGGAAAACGGAGAAGATGTTTTTGTCCATTTTTCAGCGATTCAGGGAGATGGTTACAAAGCGTTGAATGAAGGCGAAGCAGTTCAATTTGAAGTGACAAGCGGACCAAAAGGACCCCAGGCTTCTTCTGTTGTGAAGATCTAATTTTATTTAAGATTAAATAATCTTACTATAGAGACCACATGCAAAAAGCCGTTTTTTCTCAAAAGAGGAACAACGGCTTTTTTATTTGTTTTTTTTGCACATCCCCGCGAAGTGGATTTCAAGCGACATTAAAAGGTCTGTCAAATCCGAGTTTTCAGGGAAATATTTTAAAGCCCTTTTAAGACTTTTTAAGAAAGAAGGGTCAGGAGGGCGGTGACGTCGAGGGTGAGGCTGACACAGGGAACACCGATTTGCCAGCGGTCAAGAACTTCCGGGGAGATTTCGCCAACATATCCAAGTTCAGAGATTAGAGGTCCCCATTCTTTTTCTGGACCTTCCTCACCTTTCATCATAATCCAGCCATTTCTTCCTGGAATAAAGGACGGATGATCTGATGCGTTTAGGGCATAAAACTCTGTCCCTCGTTTGAACAAGTAATAAGCCAGCATTTCCCAGTAAGAGTGCATTTCAGAAAAGGAGGCGGTGGGATGGGCGATTAAGGCGGAAAGCTGGAGTCGCGTTTTAGATCCAAGATTCTGACTTAAATCTCTCACAGCCACCTCACCGATTTCAAAAATTTGATGCGGGTAAAAGGCCTTTCCGCTGGCCGCCTCAACCCTTAACAACGACGGAAGAATCTGGTTTCTGACCACGGAGTATTGTGCGGTCATGACATTGTCGATTTCCACCAGGGGAGCTTCCGTCAAATTCATCTTATTAACGAGTTCTTCCCTGGAACTTAAAATATTTGAAATAATTTCCTGGAAACCAAAACCAATAAAATATTCCCGGAGGGTATCTGAAAAGGTTTCCTCTTTTGATAACGCCCCTCTTGTAAAATCTTTCGGCATTTCCGGTACAAAGGAATCATATCCGAGGCTGATGGCAACATCTTCAATCACATCGACCGAATGAATCAGGTCGTCCCGAAAGGGAGGAGGAGTGACTTTTATTTTTTTCCCGGCCGTTTTGACGGCATGCCCGTAAGAGATTAAAGCCTTCTTAACGGTTTCTTCCTTGAAGTTCTCCCCAAGCATCCGTTCCACCTCTTTAACCGAAAGATCCATAGGGGCCGGGATTTCCAACGGAAAAGTGATCTTTTTCCCGAACGCCGTCTCGTATGGAAAGGTTACCGTGACCGGCAATATCGTTGCGCCCCGGTCAAAGAGATTCGTCGCCAATATGTTTAAAACCAGGTTGACCAGCCGTAAATCGGTGCCGGTCACCTCGACGAATAAGTTCTTTTTACCCGGTTTAACCTCACCCACTTCCCGGCTGTTAATAATAGGGGGAAAGGAGAGAATCGTCCCCTTCTGATCAACGAAAAGAGGAACCTTTTCTTCACTTTTAAACACATTCCGGTAAGCCTTCCCTTTGGGATGTTTTTCTAAAATCTCTTGAAGGGTCATTTCCCGCTCAAATCCCAATGGAACAAACCTGGCCTGGGCGGGCGAAACCGCTTTATAAATCAGGGGAAATTCCACCGGATCGAGGTGATAAATCCCGATTGAGAGAAGTTTTCGCTTTTGTCCAAAAACATCGGCCAGTTTTTCCTGAGTCTGGATAAACTGAACCAACGCTTCCTCGGTCATCGCAAAATTCGAAACTCCGAAGGCGGCAATATAAGGCCGAACGTTTTGAACCCCCTTTTCTACAACGATTTGAAGCGGCGTCCTTTTCGGAACCTGCCGGTAAAAAGGATATTTAGGTAATGTTCCTTTAAGCTTGAGTTTAATTTGGCGGGCGATCCCTTCAGTACACCAGAGGTCCGGACGGTTGGAATCATTAAGTTCAACCTTGAGTTCATCTGTTTTCTCATTAAATTCCTTAAATTCCCCCTTTACCCAGGGAAGATAAGACTCCAATTGGCCGGGGGACATTTTCCTGCCGACAAGGGCATCCAGATCTTTTTTTTTCACGATAATGGTCGGCATGCGTTATCCCGCTACTTTTTTTGAACGAATCAGATCAAGGTCGGTTGAAAAAAGATCCCGGATATCCTGAATATCAAGGGCCATCATTGCCATCCGGTCAAGGCCCAGTCCCCATGCGATGACCGGAACCTTAATTCCTAACGGAAGGGTGACCTCCAGACGGAAGAGCCCCGCCCCACCTAACTCCATCCAGCCGAGTTGAGGGTGTTTCACATGGACTTCGACCGAGGGCTCGGTAAAGGGGAAATAGGCCGGAAGGAATTTGATCTCTTCCGCCCTGGCCAGCTCTTTGGCAAAAAGGCGCAAAAGCCCCAAAAGGGTTTTGAAGTTAATCGTCTCGCCTAAAACAATTCCCTCAATCTGGAAGAAGTCGCTCGCGTGCGTCGCGTCGACCTGATCATATCGAAAACAACGGGCGATAGAAAAATATTTCCCCGGTATTTCGGGATTGCCGGCCAGCGTCCGCGCTGAAACAGCCGTTCCCTGGCTCCTTAAGATCAACCGTTTGGCCCTTTCTTCATCAAAGGCGTAATGCCATCCTCTTGATCCGGTTTTCCACCCGTTTTGATGAACGGCGGAAACCTGTTTTAAAAACGGTTGTTCGATGGCTTTGGCATAAGGAGGGTCTTTAATAAAGTAAACATCGTGAATATCACGGGCCGGGTGAAATTGAGGCATAAAAAGGGCATCATTATTCCAGAACTCGGTTTCAACCAGCTCCCCCCGCATTTCCATGAAGCCCATCCCTACCAGTTTTGATTTCACCAGATCGAGAAATTGCCTGTAGGGATGTTTTTTTCCGATCGTTATCCGGGACGGCCTCAGATGGATGTTATATTTTCGGGGAACCTGAGTTCGCCAGCTCCCGTCTCTCAACATTTCAGGAGTCAGCTGAGAATAGAACAACTCTGTGGCTTCATAGGTAAGCTTATCAACCACTTCTCGCCCTGACGGAGGGATGCTAATCTCTCTTTTTATTTCCTCATCCATTCGGATGAGCCCTTTGGATTTTCCCCTCTTGTGCGAATACTGTTCGGCAATCAGTTTTTCTACTTCGGAAAGATTTTGAAACGGAACCCGTCCCTCTTGCTCCAAAAGTTTCTCTAAAAGGGTTTGAATTTTTTTAAATTGGACCAAAACTTCTCTGTTTTTGACCTCAAGAATTCCTCCCTGGCCGATCTTGATTAAACCGGATTCTTTTAAAGCTCCAATGGCTGAACTTTTTTCATCGGGCTCAAAATCAGCGCTCGTCTGAACTTCTTTAATGGTGGTAGGGGATTTTTCAATCAGGTTAAAAATCCTGATCTCAGGAATTTTGCTTTTGGCATAGGACTCCCCTAACGGCGTTAATGAAATAAACCGATCCCTTCCTGTTTCCAGGACTTCGCAGATCTGTTTCGTGTGAAGCCAGCCCAACACCATTTCAACTTGAGAGGAATCAATAATATTTGCCTCGACCAATTTTTCTATGGGCAGTGTTTTTATAGATAAGGGCAAACCGATTCCTTGTAAATAGTGGAGGACCTGTTTTTCAAGCGGATGGAGCGAATCGAGAATCTCAGAGGTATTCAAAGTTGTGCCTTAAATGGACTGACGCATGGCGGAAATGGTTTTTTGGTAATCTTTGCTTTTGAAAATAGCGGAACCGGCCACAAAGATATCGCATCCGGCTTCTGATATTTGTTTCACATTGTCAACTTTCAGCCCGCCGTCCACTTCTAATTCCACTTTGGCCCCTTTTGAGTCGATCATCTTCCGCGCCGCCTTAATTTTGGCGAGAATCGAGGGAATAAAACTTTGTCCCCCAAAACCTGGGTTTACCGACATGATTAAAAGGAGGTCGACATAACCGATAATTTCCTCAACCGAAACCAGCGGGGTCGCGGGATTCAACGTCACACCGGCCAAAATCCCTTTTTCTTTAATTTGCTGAATGGTGCGGTGAAGATGCGGGCAGGTTTCAACGTGAACGGTTAAAATATTGCTTCCGGCTGAAACAAAATCGTCAATATAACGTTCCGGGTTTTCAATCATTAAATGCACATCGAGCGGGAGGGTGGTGGCTTTTCTGATAAATTCAATAACCGGAGGACCAATGGTTAAATTCGGAACAAAATGCCCGTCCATGACATCGACATGAATTAAATCGGCTCCTGCCCCTTCGACCTTTTTAATTTCTTCGCTTAAACGGCCAAAATCAGCCGAGAGGATCGATGGCGCGATTTTTTTCATGACTTTTTAACCATTCTGACCGCAAAAAAACCATCCATATTATGGGGCTCGGGATAGGTGCGGAAAAAGTTGTCTTTTCCGATGAAACGATAACAGGATTCGGGGAGAGAGGCTCTCGGGTTCTCTACCTTAAAACCGGGATTTGATGTTAAAAACTTTTCGATCACCTTTTCATTTTCTTCAGGTTCAGTAGAACAGGTACTATATACTAGGATTCCACCGGCTTTCAAGCCTTTTGAGACCACATTGAGGAGATTCGACTGAATTTTAGAATAAGAACCCAGTAAATTTTCTTTTTTTTGCCATTTGCCTTCAGGATGGCGCCTTAAAACCCCGATTCCCGAACAAGGAGCGTCGAGCAAGATTTTGTTAAAACCTCTTTTTTGAAACTCTTTAACATCTTTCGTTAAATCGAGCTGTCTCGGCTTAACCGAGGTCAACCCCAACCGTTTCAGGTTCCGCTGAAGCAGGTTTATCCGCTCAGGGCTTTTGTCAATGGCAAGAACCTCCCCTCGATCTCCGATTAACTCCGCCAACTGGGTCGCTTTTCCACCGGGCGCCGCACAAGCATCTAAAATTTGCTCTCCGGAACGTGGAGAGAGAAGGAAAGGAACCAACTGGGACGCCTCGTCCTGGATATAAAATAATCCCTTTTGGTAAGAATGGAGCCGGGTCACATCTCCCGGTTTTTCGAGCATTAATCCGATTGGGGAATAGGGAGTCTTTTCGGTATTAATCCCTTCGTCAAATAAGATATTCACGAGGCGGTCGCGATCAATCAGCACCCGGTTGACCCGGATGGTAAAGGGAGGCGGCGAGGTGTTGTTCTTAAACCATCTTCCAGCTACGTCAACCCCATATCGGCTGCACCATCTTTTCACCAGCCATTCCGGTTGAGAATATTTAATGGCAAGGTTCCGGGCAGAGTCGTCTTTAAGAGCAGGAATTTTTTTCGCCTCTTTATCCCGCAAAATCGCCCGGAGAACACCGTTAACAAATCCCGATACAGGAACCCCCTCTTTTTCTTTTACCAGTTCGACGCTTTCAAAAATTGCCGCAAAAGCCGGAATTTTATTTAAGAAAAGAAGTTGATAGGTTCCCAGACGAAGGCTGTTTCTGACCGCCGACCCCATCTTATGGGTTTTCCGCTCGGCATAGCGGTCGATGACCCAATCAATATACCCCTGCCATTGCAGGGTTCCGTAAACAAGCTCTTTCAAGAGGGATTTATCGAGAGGAGAAAGTCTTTCATATTCTCTGTCCATTAAAGGATCGAGAAAAACCTCATTTTCTTCCACCTCGTTTAAGATATGAAGTGCGGATAAGCGGGGGTTGGAATTTGATTTCTTGACCATGCACTTTCCACAAAAAAACCCCACTGGATGATCGTGAGTCTCCATGGGGTTTCTTTCGATTTATAACTCGCTATTAATGGCTGATGGCCATATTTTCAAGCCGCGCGATTCTTTCTTCCATGGGAGGATGGGTGGAGAAAAGTTTAAAAAAGGCCCCCCCGGTTAAAGGATTTACGATAAACATATGGGCTGTCGCTGGATTGGCATCCATCGGAATTTGATGAGAGGCCCGGTCAAGCTTCCGAAGTGCGTTGGCCAACGACATTGGATTCCCGGAAATGATGGCCCCGCCTCTGTCTGCCTCAAACTCTCTCGAACGGGAAACCGCCATTTGAACCAGCATTGCCGCAATAGGGGCCACAATAATCATAAGCAAAGAACCGACCAGTCCGCCGCTGCCTTCACGATCATTGCGTCCGCCGCCAAAGATCAGGCCCCATTGAGCCATGTTCGCGATCATGCTAATGGCTCCCGCAATTGCCGCCGCGATTGTGCTGATCAAAATATCCCGATGTTCCACATGGGCGAGTTCATGGCCAAGGACCCCGGCGAGTTCCTCCCGGTTTAAAACATTTAAAATTCCCGTGGTGACGGCAACGGCGGCATGCTGAGGATTTCTTCCGGTGGCAAAGGCATTGGGTGTCGGATTATCGATAATATAAATTCTCGGCATGGGAATTTCGGCCCGGGAAGCCAGCATGCTCACCGTATTATAGAGTTCAGGGGCATCATTTTGAGAAACCTCTTTGGCCCGATACATCGCCAGGACAATTTTATCGCTAAACCAGTAGGAAATTAAATTCATCCCCATCGCCATAACAAAGGCAATCATCATTCCGCCCCGGCCTCCGATAGCGCCGCCGACAAAAATCAGCAAAAGCGTTAAAAAAACCAATAAAAAAGTTGTTTTCAAATTATTCATCTTCGTTCACCTCTTTCTTGTTAAAAACTTTAGAACCAAACCAGCTTCATTGTATCACGTTCAAAATCAAAAAACTACCGGACATTCAATCCCAAGAACAGCGATAGACTTCGCACCCACTTATTAATCATGTCATTGCGAGCACCGAAGGGTGCGTGGCAATCTTATCGTAAAGTCTTGAGATTGCTTCACTTTGTTCGCAATGACAGCTTTCTAACTCTGTTCTTGG
>JACOTA010000058.1 GCA_016178585.1 Nitrospirota bacterium | reverse complement strand
TCGCTCAGAATAGCCTCTCGCCGGACTTGAATCGTTTGGATATCCACCATAGTCAACCTCCTTATTGTAGATATTATTCTACAATAACATAACCAAAAAAAAGAGGCAAATCTAAAAACCCACTTTTATGTCGCAGGCCCGTTTAAAATTAAAGGATTTACTTTTGAACCATATTGTGCTATAAATATAAGGTTCAATGGTGTTTTTAAAAACCCCATATCGGGGTTTTTTGTTTTATTGATCTTTTAGAAGGATAAGGGCAGACACAAGAAAAAATGGAAACTCTAACGACCGTAAAATTAAGAGAAGATTTAAGAAATATCGCCATTATCGCCCACGTTGATCATGGAAAAACAACCCTTGTGGATAAAATGCTTCGGCAGAGCGGCGCTTTCCGCGCTAACGAAGTCATGACCGAACGGGTGATGGATTCGAATGACCTTGAAAAAGAGCGGGGCATTACCATTCTGGCCAAAAATACCTCTGTCCGTTATAAAAACTACAAAATCAATATTGTGGATACCCCCGGTCATGCCGATTTCAGCGGAGAGGTCGAACGAATTTTAAAGATGGTCGACGGCGTCCTCCTTTTGGTCGACGCGTTTGAAGGGCCGATGCCGCAAACCAAGTTTGTTTTAAAAAAATCTTTGGAGCTCAATTTAAAACCAATCGTGGTCATTAATAAAATTGACCGGCACGACGCCCGGCCCAAAGAAGTTCTGGAAGAAATTTTCGATCTTTTTATCGAACTTGAGGCTAATGATGAACAGCTTGATTTTCCGGTCGTCTACGCTTCGGCCAAGGCTGGCGTTGCCAAGGTGAATATGGAAGAGGAGGCGAAAGACCTTCAGCCTCTTTTTGAAACCATTTTAACTAAAATTACTCCTCCTCCGGGGGATGACGAAGCCCCTTTGCAAATGCTGGTCAACACCATGGAATACGATCAGTTTTTGGGAAGGCTTGCCATCGGGCGGGTTTTCAGGGGAAAAATAAAAACCGGCGAAATGATCAAACTGATTCATAAAGACGGTACGATGGAAACCGGCAAAGTCGCCAAACTTCTCGGATATGAAGGTTTAAAGAAGGTCGAAATTAAAGAGGCCCAGGCGGGGGATATTCTTGCCGTCGCGGGGTTTGATGAAGTCAATATCGGTGAAACTCTGGCCGATCTCAACGATCCGCATCCGCTTCCCCCGTTGTCGATTGGTGAACCGACGATTTCAATGAATTTTATAGTGAACAACTCTCCGTTTGCCGGTCTGGAAGGAAAGTTTGTCACTTCGCGAAACCTTCGCGAGCGGTTATTTAAGGAGTTACGGTCGAATGTCGCCCTTAAAGTGGAAGAGACCGAAGATACGGATGTTTTCAAAGTGTCGGGCCGGGGAGAACTCCATCTTTCAATCTTAATTGAAATGATGCGAAGGGAAGGCTTTGAACTTTCCGTTTCCCGGCCGGAAGTGATTTTCAAGATGGTTGGCGATGAAAAATTCGAGCCGATGGAAAAGGTTGTGATCGATGTGGCGGAAGGGTACATGGGAATCGTCATGGAAAAGATGGGACAGAGAAAGGCTGCGTTAAAAAATATGGTCAATAACGGGACCGGGTATGTCCGTCTTGAGTTTGAAATTCCAGCGCGATGTTTATTCGGCTACCGGACGGAATTTTTGACCGATACGAAAGGGACCGGAATTCTAAACCACCATTTTCATGATTACCAGGCCTATAAAGGAGATGTGCCCGGGCGGATCAAAGGGGTATTGGTTTCAATGGACCAGGGGGATGCGGTGACTTACGCCATGAACCACGTTCAGGAGCGGGGCGCTTTATTTATCGATCCGCAGGTCCAGGTGTATGAAGGGATGATTGTCGGAGAAAATTCACGGAATAACGACATGGTGGTCAATGTCTGCAAGAAGAAACATCTTAACAATATTCGTTCTTCTACCGCCGAAGACGCGATTGTCCTGACTCCTCCGAGGAAACTGAGCCTTGAGCAGGCCATTGAATTTATCGCGGATGACGAGCTGGTGGAAGTCACGCCGAAATCGATCCGGTTGCGAAAACGCTACTTGAGCGAAAACGACCGAAAACGCTTTGCTAAGAAGTAGGGGCAACCCCCCGTGGTTGCCCAGCACGCACTATCCGCGTGGATGAAATTGTTGATGAATTTTTTTCAGCCTTTCGCGGGTAATGTGGGTATAGATCTGGGTCGTGGAAATATTGGCGTGACCCAGGAGCGCCTGGACCGATCTTAGATCAGCCCCTCTTTCCAATAAATGCGTTGCAAAAGAGTGCCTTAAGGTATGGGGAGAAAACGATCGTTTGATCCCGGCCCGCAGAGCCCGCTTTTTAAGCAGATACCAAAACGCCTGACGAGTTAGCCCCTTTCCTGAATAATTTAAAAAAAGAAAATCCGATGTTTTATCTTTTAAGAGCTTTGACCGTTTGTGTTTTAAGTAATGGTTTAATTTTTCGACCGCCAGCTCCCCAATCGGTATCAGCCGTTCTTTTGATCCCTTCCCCATTGTCTTAATCACCCCTTCATTCAGAAAAAGAGAAGAAAGAGTTAACGAAACCAATTCCGACACTCTCAGGCCGGTGGCGTAAAGAAGTTCGATCATGGCCATATTCCGGCAGGCGAGCGGTGTGTTTTGATCAACAGGTTGAAGGAGCTGATCAACATCGTCGAGAGCCAGGGTGTTGGGAAGCCGGTGCCAGGTTTTGGAGGACTCGATAAATAAGGTTGGATCAGTTTGAACCAGCGATTCATATTGTAGAAAACGGAAAAACATCCGGAGGGATGAAAGGAGCCGGTTTAACGAGGTGGAGGATAGTCCCGAATTTCTACATTGATTTAAAAAAGTTTGAAGATGTTCTTTTTTGATCTTTTCAATTTCCGTCATTCTTTTCTTATTCAAAAATGCCGTAAATTTTAAGAGATCCCGCCGGTAAGATTCCAAGACCAGCGATAGACTTCGCACCCACTTATTAATCATGTCATTGCGAGCACCGAAGGGTGCGTGGCAATCTTATCGTAAAGTCTTGAGATTGCTTCACTTTGTTCGCAATGACAGCTTTCTAACTCTGTTCTTGGGCCATTTTATCGAACCGGCCATGATTTGACAAGCCCCCAATTGGGAAGTTGTCAAGAAGTTTTTTGTAAAAAATGTTCAGCAGATCGTTTTAGATCTCAACAACGCCTGTCCCTGGCTCAGCGTTCCTATTTCCACCTTGCATTTTATCTAACGTTTAATTAACATAGCCGTAAATGAATTGAGTTCCTCTGGAATCTCCCGATGCCGCGCGCAGATCAGCAGATCAGACAATGGACCATCCTCAAACTTCTGGAGTCCAACGGAAAAATCACCCTTCAAAAAATTGCCTCGGAACTTTCCGGCCCCTGTCATGATCGGATGTTACACTCCGGAGTATAATTTGGAAAATCCGTTTCCAGTGGATTTGGCACAATAAAAAAGTTTAAGAGTTGAGGAGGAAGAAATGGCAATATCTGGTTCGGCATTTGTAGACAAAAGTTGGCTAAAGGGAATTGCCGATTGTTTAAAAAAAAAATATGGAGCCAAACGAGTCATTTTATTTGGTTCTTTTGCCCGCAATGAAGACACTGAAGACAGCGATATCGATTTACTGATCATTTCGCCCACAACAGAGAAGTTTTACCAGAGAATGGCTTCGGTTCTGCAAATTGTCAGGGAATTGAGCATCGGCATGCCTTTAGCTCCAATTGTGTTAACACCGGAAGAATTAGCGAACAGATTGGAGAGAGGAGATCAGTTTGTTCAGGAAATTATCGCTACAGGAATTGACCTATGAGTTTTCAAAAAGATTTGCACTATTCAGATGATTGGCGCAGGGTTGCCCGACAAGATTGGCACAGGCGGTCCGTAATGCTGGAAGATGGCGATGCTGAAGGAGCAGGGTTTTTTCTTCAACAGGCCATCGAAAAATATCTTAAAGCTTTTTTACTGGAGAAGGGCTGGAAGTTAAAGAAAATTCATACTCTGCATAGTCTGATCGATGAAGCATCGGAATTTGACAACACCCTGACGCGCTTTCGTCCGTTATGTGAACGGATAAGTGGATATTACTTTTCTGAACGCTACCCCAGTTTAGGAGGCGCCGGATTGGAAACTAAAGATGTTCGTCAGGAGTTATCGGAATCCCGCGCTTTGATAAGGGTGTTATTTCCTGGCGAAACGTTGGAATAAAAGATGGAGGGAGCAAGGCGACCGAAGAATTCCGGTCAAGGTGAAAATCATCCAGCCGGTAATCCTGAGCCAGGTAATTGAAAATGAACGCTGGAAATTCCTGAGAAAGTATCAAAAGGTAAAGTCAGCGAGACCCGGGAAAATAAAAACAATTATAATAAAGGTTTGAATAAAGAAAAGACGAAAAATACGGCAATCAATGATCCGGTTATTCTTGAATTCAAGAAAACACTTGTTGAAAAGTTCTCAACAGATGTTACAAATGTCTTCCTGTATGGGTCAAGGGCGCATGGTGATTTTGAGCAGGAATCTGATTATGATGTGATTGTTCTCGTGAACAAAATCAGCAAAAATCTGGAAGACCAAATTTGTACAATGGCCTGGGAATTTGGATTTGAGAGGGGATGAAGGGGAGGGTGAAGAAAAAAGGTGTTCAGAGGCTTAAGGGGACGTGTTGAGGAGTAATGAATTAAAAATGAGGCTCGATCGGGGACAAATTGAAGTGGTGGATGATGCGATGGCAGAGGTGTTGCGCCGTAAAACACCCGCCGAGAGAATTAAAATCGGTTTTGACATCTGGATATCTGCCCATCAAATGCTAATGACCCATTTAAAATCAACGCATCCAGACTGGAATACGGAACAAATTCAAAAAGAAGTCGCCGGGAGATTCTTGCATGGGGCCCTATGAACTCCTTGAGAAAGTAATCAGGGTGTTTGAACAACTTCAAATTCCCTATCTGGTCACAGGGTCTGTCGCGGCAATGGCATACGGTTGCTCTCTGACCCATTCGCCTGTCATTCTGAGGCGAAGCCGAAGAATCTCAGGTTTGTTCAACAGAGCTCCATCAATATGGGTGGTTGTTCTGTAAAAAAATAAAATATTTTTGACCTTGGATGTCAAAGTGAAAGGGTAAGATAACTATATTTTTTGTAACTACTCAGGAGTGTCAGGGAGGAAAAAGCATTTCAGGCAAGTACGGTTGACCTGTCAGGGACTGGGAAATGGATTGCAAGAGGTTCCAGCCGTTTTTACGAGCTGTGGATAGGTAGCTTCTGATGCGG
>JACOTA010000057.1 GCA_016178585.1 Nitrospirota bacterium | reverse complement strand
TGCAAGAATACGAGGAAGCAGGAAATAAATATGCGGGCAACAATCGTATTGACGATGTTTTTCCGTTGAAGCGATTTTTTCGGCAGGGGCAACGCGAATCATCCGTAAAAAATATAGGGTTTTCGTTCAGACACTAGTTAGGTAAAGGCGCTTTTCGTTTTAAAATGAAAAAGAATTCTAAAAAGGGGTTAAAAACGGTTGATATCTGCAGAATGTTCGATATTTCGAAATCAACTTTATTTAGATGGGAAAAAGAAGGTTTAATTTCGAATATCGGGAGGGATTGGAGAAACTGGAGAATTTACTCCCAGCAAAATTTAGTTGAAATCAAAAGAATGATCGGGAAATTGAAGAACTATTCGTAGATTCCTTAGCAGGTTAATTTTTTAGAGGTCGAAATGTTTGGAATGGGCAGGAAAAAAAAGGTTTTAGTGGGATTGGACATCGGGTCCAATTGCATTAAACTTCTCCAACTCAAAGAAACCCGGAAGAGCTTTGCTTTAGAAAAATTAGGAGTGGCTCAACTTGACCCGGAGTTAATTGTCGATGGAACGGTGATGGACGCCGGCAGGGTTGTGGAAACGATAAAAACTCTTGTAGAAGAACAAAAGCTGAAAGTCAAGGAGGTAGCGATTTCGGTTTCAGGTCACTCTGTTATTGTTAAGAAAATTACGGTTCCGGTCATGACCGAAGAGGAACTGGAAGAGTCCATAAAATGGGAGGCCGAACAATATATCCCGTTTGATATTAATGATGTCAATATCGATTCATTTATTTTAGGACCCGCCGAATCAGTTGACGGGAAGGAACAGATGTCCGTCCTGCTTGTTGCGGTTAAAAAAGACAAATTGACTGAGTACCTGACGCTTGTCCAGGAAGCCGGATTAAATCCCGTCGTGGTCGATGTGGATGCCTTTACGATTCAAAACATGTTCGAGTTTAATTACGGTTTGGATAATAGCGTCACGGCTCTGGTCAACATCGGAGCGGGGGTCATGAACATCAATATCCTTAAAAACGGAAATTTCACTTTTACGAGAGATATATCGATTGGCGGAAACAAATATACCGAAATCATCCAAAAAGATCTTAGTTTAAGCTTTGATGAGGCGGAAAGGCTTAAAAAAGGGGAAGAGATTGAGGGCGTGAATCCTGAAGCCCTGGCAAATTCCATCGAAAATATGAATGGAGAAATTGCGGCAGAAATTCAGCGGACGTTCGATTACTTTAAAAACACCTCCAATCAGGAGCAAATCGACCGGATATTTTTAAGCGGAGGAGGCGCGAAATTAAAAGGACTGGTTTCCTATTTAAATGAAAAATTAACCCTTCCGGTAGAAATCGTCAACCCCTTTAAAAATATTGAGTTTGATCCCAAAACTTTTAGTCCTGATTATATTCAGGAGGTCGGGCCCATGACGGTGGTTGCGATGGGACTCGCAATGAGAAGAATCGGCGATTGATGATTAAAATTAACTTACTCGGGTCTCCGAAGGCAAAAAAGGTAAAAAAGGCTGATCAGGCTAAGGTACAGCTTTTCTCGGGGCTGGCCGTTATTGTGCTTTCAATCCTGATGACCCTGTACGGCTGGTATTGGCTCGATCATAAAATTGTCGCTTTGACAAATGAAAAGACGGCAAATGAAAAGGAATTAGCTGCGCTTAAAGAAAAAGTCAAAGAAGTCGAAAATCTTGAAAGAGATAAACAGGCTTTACAAGAAAAAATTAAAATCATTGACCAATTGAAAAAAAACCAGAGCGGACCTGTTCACCTGTTAGATGAATTGAGTAAGAATTTACCGGAACGGGTGTGGGTTTCCACATTCTCTGAACAGAACGGGAACGTGGATATGGAGGGTAAGGCCATGTCCAACACCGACCTTGTCGGGTTTATTGAACAACTCTCCCGGTCAAAATATATCCAGAATGTTCAACTCATTGAATCCAGGTCAAGTATGGAATCTAATGTGAATATTTTTACTTTTAAAATTAAATTTCAAATTCTTACATCTTTGTAAAGCGAAAGCTCCTAATGGCTATTTCTGATTCTCTCAATCCCATTTCTCCTCTTCAAAAACTAGTGATTTTAATTTTGCTTTTAACGATGATTATCGGGGGATTTATTTATTTTGTGTATCTCCCTGATAATGTGGAAATCAGCCGGTTGACGAATGACATTGAAAATTTAAAAAGGGAAATCGACATCAATAAAGTCAGAGCCAAGCGTCTGGCAGAACTTAAACAAGAGTTGGAAAACGTTCAAAGGGAACTCGCTTTAAAAAAAGATCAGCTCCCACCGGAAATCCAGGCTGTTCAACTCCTTGAACAGGTTGAAAAATTAGGCAACAAAATCGGCTTGGAAATAAAGTTGTGGCGGCCGGGTGCGAGGAGAGTGAATTCCAGCGGATTGTACGTTGAGCTTCCGGTGGACGTGGAATTTTTGGGAAGTTATCACGAGTTTGGAATGTTTTTTGATCAAATCAGCAAATTCAGCCAGGTGATTAATGTTTCTAATCTTAAAATGGGCAACCCCAAACAGGAAAAGGGAAAATGGCTTGAGCCGGTAACCTTTCTAGCAACGGCTTTTGCGTCTGTTGAGAAAAAAGAAAGCTCCCCTAGCCAGGAAAAAAGAAAATGATTAGAATTTTGAATATCTTCGCCTTCTTTTTAATATTTGTTTTCGTCGGGTGTTCTAATACCGCTACAACCGAAAAGCCCGTTCCAGCGGGACCTCTGCCGGTTCCGAAGAATGCCTTAACCCCAAAGCCGGAAAAAAATACGGTTGTCGCTGTGACTGCTCAACCCGCTGTTCAACAGGTTACAACGCCTCCCGCTCTCAAAGCAGATCCGCCGCCTCCAGCGGCATACGCCTATAATCCGGAGGGAAGAAAAGATCCGTTTAAACCTTTTTTATTGGGAGGAAGTTCAAGAGTTTCAAATCCAGCGTTTCCTCTTTTAAATTATCCGGTATCAGATTTGAAATTGGTCGCGATCATGGGCCTGAAGAAAAATCATTTTCTAGCCATGGTTCAAACTCCGGATGGAAAAGGGTATACGATAAGAGCCGGGATGGAAGTGGGCATAAACCGGGGAAAAGTCAAAGAAGTAACCAGTCAATCCGTTTTTATTGAAGAAGATTACACAGAAGTGAGCGGTGAAAAGAAAAAACGGACTGTTATTCTTTCACTGCGTCCTCCAGAGGAAGGTCAGATATGAAAATTTTTAATTGGTGTTACAGGATCATGATTTTCGGGATCATTTCGATCGGACTGATCTCCTGCGGTTTGACGAGTTCAATGCTCAAATCGAGTTCCAAAGAAAAAAATAAAATCAATAGCATTAAAGTCATGGATTACGCGGATAAAACCGAGATTGTGATAGAAGGGGACAAAGCGATTTCTTATACGGCTTTTTCCTTAACCGATCCCCTGCGGTATGTGGTTGATCTCTCTGGAATCTCTTCAGGAAATTATAAAGAAAAAATAGATGTTAATCTCGGCTCCGTAACCAGTATCGTTCCCATAGAAAATGCACAACCCTTTAAAGCCGTACGACTTGAAATCGGATTGTTAAATCAGGTTGAGCCCGCTATCAGAAAAGAGGGATTAACATTAGTTGTCGATATACCGAAAAAGGACCTGGGTGCAAATCCTCCAGAACAGGTTGAATTAACAAAAGAAGACAGTAAGGAAAAAGCGGGATCTGATTCGATGCCCGGGTTTAACCTGACGCCTTCCGCCATTTCCACCTCCGAAACTTCTGCGTCATCCGAAGGTTCAAAGGACACCGCTCCGGCGGCGGAAAATCAGGCCTCCGGCCCGTCTCCTGAAGAAAAACAGAAAGTTGCGACAAGAAAAAATCATGTCGAATCGATAAAGGTTGATCAAACTGAGCAGACCGTTGATGTGATGATCTCCGGGGAGTTCTCAGCTCCCAGGGTGTTTAAGCTGAAAGGGAATCGTCTGGTGATTGATATTAACGGTGCGACTCAAGAGATTCGTCCCTTAATTCAAAAGGTTCATCTGCCTCCTGTCGAAAAAATCAGAATTGGCCAACACCCTGCACCCAAGAAAGTCCGGATTGTGCTTGACCTCTCTGAGAATGTTCCCTTTACGACCGAATCGGATGAAAACGTTTTCACGGTTCATTTGATGAAGAGTGGTGTCCCCCAACCCGTTTCTCAGGCTAACGGTGAGACGGCGGTCCAGAATGAGCCCGAAAGCAAAAATGAAGTGGCCAAAGAGGAGAAGCCTTCCGAACCTTCTCCCCCTGAAGCCGCGGCTCCTGCTCCGCCCCAAAACATGGTAAAACGTCCGAAGAAAGGGAATATCCTTTTTGTGGAAAGAACGCAAACCACCAGGAAAAGGTATGTGGGAGAAAAGATTTTCCTTAATTTTCAGGATACGGAGATTTCCAACGTTTTAAGAATTATTTCGGAAGTCAGCGGATTCAATTTTGTGATCGGTGATGAAGTAAAAGGGAAGGTCAACTTAAAATTAAAAAATGTGCCATGGGATCAGGCTCTGGATCTGGTTTTAAAGATGAACAATTTAGGCCAGATCCGGGAGGGTAATATCATCCGTGTCACCAGCCTCGCAAATATCACGAAACAACAAGATGACGAGTTGAAGGTTAAAGACTCCCAGATTAAAACAGAAGATTTGGTAACGCAGGTCATTCATGTGAATTACGCGAAGGCTGTCGAAATGATGGAGCCCCTGAAAAAAAATATGAGTAGTCGGGGCGAGATTACAGCCGATATCCGAACGAATTCATTGGTGATTAAAGATATTGAAAAAAATATTAACCAGGTGGCTGACCTGATTAAAACTCTGGATAGCCGAACACCTCAAGTGCTGATTGAGGCCAGGATCGTTCAGGTCAGTCCCACCTATACCCAAAGTTTAGGGGTTCAGTGGGGGGCTCAAACTTCCCAGGTCATTAATAATAATACCAATCAAATTGGCATTACCTCCGGGATTTCAGGTCCATTTAACGCTCAGACGCCTGGTTTTGCCGTGAATTTACCCGCTGCCTCTCCCTTTGGCGGTGTTGGGTTTAGCTTTGGGACGTTAACAGGGAATCCCCTTAATTTAGATCTTCGCATTTCCGCTGGAGAGGCCCGGGGATTAACCAAGATCATTTCCACTCCAAAAATTGCGGTGCTGGATAACATGGAGGCAAAAATTGAGCAAGGTGAATCAATCCCTTTTGCCACAACTTCCCTGTCGGGAACACAGACGACTTTTGTTGATGCCAATTTGACCCTGACCGTTACGCCTCATGTGACCGCTGATGGAAGCGTGATTATGAAAATCAATACCGCTAAAAACGCTCCGGGATCAACGCGCCAGGGGGCTGCCGGACCCAGTATTTTAAAGAAACAGGCGAGCACCAATATTTTGGTGAAAGACGGGGATACCGCCGTTATTGGCGGTATTTATGAAACCAGCAAGGCGGATTCCACGAGCGGGGTTCCCATTTTATCGAAAATCCCGATCTTGGGGTGGTTTTTTAAGAATCATCAAGTGGATGAAAACACTTCAGAGCTACTTGTTTTCCTCACACCAAAAATCATGAAATAAATTTTACCCTTTTAAAGCAGGGGAAGGCTTAAAAACCTCCCCTGCGCGTTTTTCTCCCCCCCTAGCCATTTTATTCCCTTTTCAGCTATAATAATCCTGAAAATAATAGAGGACGGTTCGTTGCAAAAATTTCATAAGAATATTGTTCTTGTTGGTTTTATGGGTGTCGGAAAATCAACAGTGGGAAAATTGTTGGCAAAACAGACCGGGTATACCTTTTTGGATACCGACCAGGTCATCGAAGAAAAGGAAGGATTCTCCATTTCTGAAATTTTTGAAAGAAAAGGGGAAAATTACTTTAGGGAAATCGAAAAAGAGGTGATTCGGCACATTTCTCAAAGAGATGATTCCCTTATCGTTGCAACAGGCGGAGGGGCCCTATTAAAACCTGAAAATCTTAAGAATTTAAAAAAAATAGGTTGTTTAATTTGTTTAAGAGCCTCGGCGGAAGAAATTTTAAAAAGAGTTAAAAACGAAAAACATCGGCCTTTGTTAAGGGGTGACAACCCTCTTGGAGAAATTAAGGCCTTAATGAGAGAGAGAGAATTGACCTATCAAGCTGCTGAATGGGTCATCGAAACCGATCAAAAAACACCTCAGGAAATTTATAAAAACATTAAGGAGAAAATATTGAAACATTCTTCAAATTGTCCTCTATCTGTACAGGTTCAATTAGGGGGAGAACGAACCTATCCTATTCTTTTGGGAAGAGGGACCGTCTTTCAATTGGGAGAATACCTCGGACGACAGCATAAAGGTAAAGTTGCGGTAATGACAAATCCGCTCGTCTGGAAACTTCATGGTGCGGCGCTGAGGAAGTCTTTGGTTGGCGCGGGGTTTAAAATTTTGGTCATTCAAATTCCGGATGGGGAACGATATAAAAATATTCGATGGGTCAATTACGCGATAGGGGAATTGTTAAAAAATAAGTTTGAAAGAGGGTCTCCTATTCTTGCTTTCGGGGGAGGTGTCATTGGAGACCTCGCAGGTTTTGTCTCAGGCACTTTTTTAAGAGGGACGCCGTTTGTTCAAGTTCCTACGACCTTAATCGCCCAGGTCGATTCAAGTATCGGAGGAAAAACCGGGGTCAATCACCCTTTGGGGAAAAATCTGATCGGGATCTTTCACCAGCCAGGATTTGTGTGGATGGATACGGAATTTCTTCAAACCCTTAAGAAAAGAGATTACACTTCAGGTTTGGCCGAGGTCATCAAGTACGGAGTCATAGATGACGAAAAACTGTTTGAGTTTCTTGAAAAAAGCAGGGATCTGATTCTTCAGAAAGATCCTGAAACGGTTTTTCACCTGGTGAAAAGATCATGTGAGATAAAAGCCCATGTGGTCAGTCAGGATGAAAAAGAATCGGGTTTAAGAAAAATCTTAAATTACGGCCATACGATGGGTCATGCCATCGAAGCAGTCACCCGATATAAAACCTACCGGCATGGTGAGGCGATTGCCATTGGAATGCATTTCGCGGCGTCGGTTGCCTTAAACGGGGGCGACTGTTCAAAGGATTTGGTGGAGAGGCAAAAAAACCTGATTGAATCACTTAATCTGCCAGCCTTATTGCCCAAATTAAAAAGGAAAGAGATATTAAAAAGTATGGCTTTCGACAAAAAGGTCAAGGCCGGACAGATTTATTTCATTCTTCCGAAAACAATCGGGGAAGTGGTCATTAAACCGGTTGATGCCAAGCTCATTGAAAAGACGATGATAACCCTGATCCATTGATAAAGGGGACACCTACTCCCTTCTCAACGGCCAGGTTTTTCAATGACTTACGTATGGGTTGGAAGAATTATTTCGCGGTTTTTTGTTTTTTAGGACGAGATTGTTTTTTCTGCTCTTTAATTTTTATCTGAAGTTTTTGTTTCTTTTTTACCCTTTTTCGTTTTAATTCTCGTGATCGTTCTGTGCCTTTAGCCGCCATACTGTTCCTTTCAATTGTGGAAAAACTCATTCTTCTTATTTTAGGTTAATACCCGAAAAAGTCAAGCATAAACCTTGACAAAAGAGGGAAAAGTCGACCAAAATCATACGCTCTTAAAAATCTTTTTAAAAAAAACGTTTCGGTGCAAATGAAAGGACATTCGATGGAAGAACTCAAGACCCTTTATCGGGAAGCCATGAAAAATTTTCGTGAAAACAAACTTAATGAAGCAATCGGAAACCTGGAAAAGGCAATAGAAATCGATCCTGGGTTTGCAAACGGACTCGAAGCGCTAGGAGAAATGTACCAGAGGGCTCAGCGGCTGGATGACGCTATTCGGGTTTTACAACGATTTTGTGAAATCGCACCGGATGAAGTGATGGGGCATACCAATCTGTCGCGTTTGTATCAAAAAAAGGGGATGATCAAGGAAGCCGAAGATGAGCAGGCGAAAGCACGGCTCCTTTCGATGAAAAAGTAGAGAAGTGGAGCTGGCGAGGATCGAACTCGCGACCTTCAGACTGCCAGTTGGATTCAATGAATTTTAACAAGGGCTTGATTTTAGGCTGGTTTTCCGTAAACGTCTTAAAAATCAATCAATTTAAAGCAGTCCATTGTTTCTATCTATTCCTGAGAATTCCATTTGTTTTGGTTTAATCTAGCACAAGAAAAGCACACTTGAAGTTTACGCAGAAATCGTGTAACATTATTTCTGTGAGGAGATGTCTATGAAAAGAAATATTACCATTACGTTGGAAGAAGAGCTTGCAAAAGAAGCAAAAGTTTTAGCGGCTCAGAAAGATACCAGCGTTTCCCAATTACTGGCTGATTACCTGGAATCAATTTTAAAATCAGAAAAAAAGAATGAGGAGGCAAAGGAAGATTTTTTCAAATTAACCCGTAAAAAATATTTTCTGAATTATTCAAAACGTCAATTCCAAAGAGATGCGCTTCATGAAAGATAAGATTTTTTTGGATACCAATATATTGGTATATTGTTTTGACAGTTCAGATAGGGTTAAAAAAGAAAAAGCAACTCAGATATTAAAAGATCTCTGGGAAACTTCAAATGGGGTGCTCAGTCTTCAGGTTCTAAAAGAGTTTTTTGTGACGGTTACGGCTAAGCTCCCTGTAAAAATGGATTTTAAAAGCGCGAAGGCGGCAATTTTAGATTTATTCAGCTGGAATATTTACATGGAAGACCGGAGTTCTCTTGAAAAGACTTTTGAAATTGTTCAAAAATATCATCTTTCGTTTTGGGATGCAAATATCATCAGTGCGGCCATCCTGTCTCAGTGTAATAAAATTTTAAGTGAAGACCTTCGACATGGTCAGGTGATTGAGGGGGTGCAAATTATCAATCCGCTTTTGTAATCAACTCGTAACGTAAAGAGCGAATGCTTAATCCGAGATATAATCTATGCAAGAAACAATAAACCTCTATTCAAGTCTTTTGGTCTAATGTTAACAGTTACATCTTTGTAAATGGATTCAAAACCGCTTGCCTCTTAAAATTATGATTTTTTTTTCCTGTAAGTCTCAAGGTCATCATCCGCCATTCTATCCAATGGTTATAAATGGGATTCGTCGAGTTCTTTGTCAGATTATTGAATGCTAATCAACGGAAGTGTCTTAGCCGTATTTCGAATCAGGCAAAGACCACTTTAACACGACCAGCGTCTTGCCTCTTACGGGGGCACCCACTACAATCTTTACGTCCCGGCCAAGACGAGCCAGACATTCCAACATCTTCGCTTCGCTAATTCCCCGGAATTTTCCACTTAACAGGTTCGAGAGTTTCGGTTGAGTCAATCCAAGGATTTGTGCAGCCTT
>JACOTA010000056.1 GCA_016178585.1 Nitrospirota bacterium | reverse complement strand
CCAAGACAGGTTGGCAACATCCAAATGGAGACCCTGGCATGCGATTGTCTCTTGCATAGGAGACAATATGCCATATATGGATTTGGAAGTCCAGCAAAAAATGAAACCTTACTTTAGGCGGGGGAGACCTGAGTAGTTACCTAAAATGTAGAAAAGGAAGGGTTTAAAAAATGATCATTAATTTTTATGGACGTGAAGATTGTCCGATGTGCATCGAAGCCAAAAAGTGGCTTAAAAAGCAGGGTATCCCCTTTAGGTTTCGAGAAATTTTTAAACAACCTCTCGATGAAAAGGAAATTCTGGCCCTGGCAGGAAATTTACCCGAAGGCCTCTTTGATCTTTACGCCCCTAAAGGAGCCCGAAAAGTCGGATTGCCGGAAGATCCCGGAGGCTACACGATCGACCAAATCCTCCAACTTCAAATTGAAAATCCGGATATGATTCGGTATCCGATTTTTGATCTGGACCAGAAATGTCTTTTTGGATTTAACGAAACGACAAAAGAGGCTCTAATGAAACTCACGGGGCCCGGCGGGTAATCCAAAGGCATCGATGTAAAGCCCTCAATATCCTTCAAATTTTTTGGGATTTTTAAAAATATCCCCTGATAAACATGCCGGCGATCGACTCTGTTAAATCTCAGGACATCCTTCCAACGGTCTCCGAAGAGCTTTTCGAAATTTTCCCCGGCTCTCAGGCGCTTACATTCAAATTCAACCCTGGAATCGCCGGGGTGATGAATTTTGCAGGGGGAACGGTACTTCTGCTGGCCTGAATAGGCTAAGGAAGCGAAAAAAGTGAGAAAAAGAAAGATCGTCATTGGCACGAGAACCCGGAAATACCAAAGATTCACCAGAACCGAACGCCGCCTGAATCCAGATGAATAAATCCTGCTTTAGGATAATATCCCACCCCGCCATATTCCAGGTTCATCGCTGTCTCCCGGAGTTTATCAATGCCAACCTGAGGAATTCGGAAATCAATGGCCTTGCCGGATAAATGGAGGCTATGTTTGGCAGCCCCCCATCCTTCTCTTCTGAGAAGAGTATTATATTCCGAAGAACGATAACCCGAAATGACCTGAATTTCGTAATTTCCGCCAACCTTTTTGTGGACCAGGTTCAGGAATTCAATGACGCGGATATCCATCTCTATCTCCTTCTGGGTGTAATGACACCGAAGGAAATAATTCATCTCTTGGAGGGCCGTTTCGCTATAATTTCCAGACGAGTCTCTATAGGTCACATCCAGCTTTTCGTTAGTGTGGGTATTGTAAAGCGACAGGTTCCCCTCCGGGAGTTCACCAAAACCCTTTGTTTCAGCAAAAACCGGCCACCCAAAAAGCATCAGGGCGCCGACCAAAGAACCCTTTAAAAAGGACCTCCTCGTCCAGGGGGAGCGATTCAACTTCTACCCCGGAATCCGGAGAAGCTTGATTGAGGAAAAGACGTGATGCGGTGATAAGGAAAAATAAACATGAGCGGAATAATAACAGAAATACAGGTGGAATCGCAAGACGTTACGCTATATTTCTGTTCTGTATCGCTTTCAGGGCTTCAATTAAACCGGAGGCCTGTTCTACCCGCAGGTTTTTAAGCTGACTCACCCGGTACATTTTTTTCGCCAGTCCAAAAATATGCTCCTTCTTCCACCCGATTTTCCGTCCCGTTTCATAAATAAAATCCATCTGAGCTTGAGTGACTTTTCCCTTTTCCAGGGTCGATTTTTCTGATCCGCGCTTCTGACTTCCGGCCAGAAGGAGAAGGTCTTCAATCACATGCCTCGCCTCGCTCTTGGTCAAAGCACGGATCGATTTTTTCCCGGAAATAGACTCTACCCTTGCGTGAAGATCTTCTTCCTGTAACCCAAGACGGTTTGATAGAGCCCAAATGGCCCTCATCTGTTTCTTTGAAATGGCTTCAAGAACAGAGTTAGAAAGCTGTCATTGCGAACAAAGTGAAGCAATCTCAAGACTTTACGATAAGATTGCCACGCACCCTTCGGTGCTCGCAATGACATGATTAATAAGTGGGTGCGAAGTCTATCGCTGGTCTTGGGTCTAATAAAAAAATAGAATAATATTTTTTAGCATGTTATAATTCGCTGATTTTTTACATTCATTGGAAGTTTTTTCATGGAAGAATTAAACGAGCTTAACGATCAAATTGCCCAGCGCCTAAAAAAAATTGAAAAGTTAAAAGGGCTGGGAATCTCCCCTTTCGGCTCAAAATTTAAAGGGGAACTTCCGGTCAATAAAATGATTGAAAAATACGGAAGTGTAAGCCGGGAAGAGCTTCATGAAAAACCGGTCCATTCGGCGATCGCCGGACGGATAATGAATTTAAGGCGTTTTGGAAAGGCCGCTTTCGTTCATCTTCAGGATCATACGGGTAGAATCCAGGCTTATTTTAAAAAAGATGTGCTGGGGGAAAAGCAGTTTGAGGTCTTCGAACTTCTCGACCTGGGGGATATTATCGGAGTTGAAGGGAACCTCTTCCGGACAAAAACCGATGAATTAACCATCGAAGTTCAAAAATTAACCTTTCTCACCAAAGCCATCCGGCCCCTCCCTGAAAAATGGCATGGACTCACTGACGTGGAGATCCGATATCGACAACGATATCTTGACCTGATTGCCAATCCGGAAGTAAAAGAAACCTTTATCAAACGGATTAAAATTATCGAACTCATCCGAAAATTCTTAAATGAAAAGGGCTTTTTGGAAGTTGAGACCCCTATGATGCACGCGAAAGCCGGCGGAGCGGCGGCGAAACCTTTTTTGACCCACCATCACGCGTTAAATATTCCACTTTTTCTTAGAATCGCTCCGGAACTTTATTTAAAGCGCCTGATTGTCGGTGGATTTGACCGGGTTTACGAAATCAACAGGAATTTCCGAAACGAAGGAATTTCTACCACGCACAATCCGGAATTTACCATGGTCGAATTTTACATGGCCTTTGCGGATTATCAGGATCTGATGGCGTTGACTGAAGAGCTGATCTGCAAGGTCACTCAGGAAATTTTGGGCGCCCTGAAGTTCACCTATGAAAAGACAGAACTCGATTTCACCCCTCCATGGAAAAAGCTGCCCTATTATGAAGGGTTATCCGCCTACACCTCTTTTAGACCAGAAATGGCGAAAGACCGGAATGCCGTCATTCATTTAGCTAAAGAAAATCATGTAAAATTCGATGAGAATTTATCGACCGCGAAAATTTTAAACGACGTGTTTGAAGCGATGGTCGAGCCCCATTTACAGCAACCTACTTTTATTATTGATTTTCCCACTGAAATATCGCCTCTGGCCAAACGAAAAGCAGAGGTCCCGTCCTTAACCGAACGGTTTGAGCTTTTTGTCGTGTCGAGAGAGATCGCCAACGCCTTTTCCGAACTGAACGATCCCATCGACCAGCGTAAACGGTTCGAAGAGCAGATGGCGCTCCGGGCAACGGGCGACGTTGAGGCGCATGAACTTGATGAAGACTTTTTAAGAGCGCTCGAACATGGAATGCCCCCGACGGCCGGAGAAGGAATCGGCATCGACCGGCTGGTCATGTTGCTCACCCAATCCATGTCCATCCGCGATGTCATTTTATTTCCTCAAATGAAGCCGGAAAAATAAGGACTCCCGCGTCATATGAACCTTCCTTATGAATTTCATATCAGCCTCCGTTACCTTCTCACCAAAAAACGGCAAAAGACCCTTTCTCTCAACACTTTTATTTCAATTGCGGGAATTACGCTGGGAACCGCCGCCTTAATTGCCACCCTGGCGGTCATGACCGGATTTAAGGAAGACCTCCGGGAGAAAATTCTGGGAACCAATTCTCATATCGTCATAACAGACCGGTTAAAAGACGGAATTGCGGATTATCACCATTTGTTAGGTCAGGTAAAAAATACCCCCCATGTCATCGCGGCCACGCCGTTTATTTACAATCAGGTTTTGCTCAGTTCTGATTCCAATGTTCACGGGGTTGTTCTCCGCGGCATCAACACCGAAACGGAAGGTTTGATTACCGATATCAAAAAAAACCTCTTCGAAGGAAAGTTAACCGACCTGGATACTGACCATCCCGGGGAAAACAAGGTTCTTATCCCCTCAATAATTATCGGCAAAGAGCTCGCGATGCGTTTAGGAATTTTTACGGGGGATAAGATCAATGTCATTTCCCCCGTCGGCGAAACAGGTCCGTTTGGATTGATTCCCCGAATGAAACGGTTTCAGGTCGTCGGAATTTTTGATTCAGGTTTTTATGAATATGATTCCTCCCTGGCTTATATCTCGATGAAGAATGCCCAGGAGTTCTTTAAAATGGGAGACACCGTTTCCGGTATCGAAGTCAGAGTTGATGATTATTTCCGGGCAGGGATCATTGCCAGGGAAATCGAAAATAGAATCGGGTTCCCCTATCAAGCCAGAGACTGGATGCGGTTGAATAAGAACCTGTTTACGGCATTACAGCTCGAAAAAGCGGTGATGTTCATCATTTTAGTGCTGATTATTCTGGTAGCTTCTTTTAACATTATCGGAATTTTGACCATGATGGTGGTTGAAAAAAAGTCTGAAATTGCTATCCTCAAAGCCATGGGCGCCACCCGAAAAAGCATCATGGCTATTTTTATGCTGGAAGGGATTACCATCGGCGTGGTCGGCACCCTCATCGGAATTCCTCTGGGTTACGGAATTTGTGAATTGATTCCTGTTATTTATACGCTTCCAAGCGACGTCTATTATATCAGCCACATTCCGGTTAAAGTGAAAGGAATGGATGTGCTGCTGGTGTCGCTTTCCGCCATTCTCATTAGTTTTGGAGCCACCCTGTACCCTTCTCTCCAGGCTGGAAAACTCAAACCGGTTGAAGCCCTGCGGTATGAATAATCCCCTTTCTCCTCTTCTCGAAGTCAGAGACCTCACAAAGAAGTTTACGCTTAATCATCATGAGATTGAAGTCCTCCGGGGAATCAATTTAAAGGTGATGGAGGGTGAATTCCTTTCAATTATGGGAGCCTCCGGCGTCGGGAAAAGCACATTCCTCCATTTGTTGGGAGCCCTGGACGCGCCTACTTCCGGCGAAGTCATTTTTGAAGGTAAAAAGATTGACCCGTCAAACGAAACAGCGTTGGCTGATTTTAGAAATAAAAAAGTGGGGTTTGTTTTCCAATTTCATCATCTTTTGCCTGAATTCACCGCCCTGGAAAATGCCGCGATGCCGGCAATGATTCAAGGCCTCTCCAGAAGAGAGGCATTCAACATGGCAAGAGAAATGCTGGAAGATGTCGGCCTTGGAAAAAGAACGGAACATAAACCGGGAGAGCTTTCAGGGGGGGAACAGCAACGGGTCGCTGTCGCGAGAGCGCTTCTTTTGCATCCTGCGTTAATCCTGGCTGACGAACCGACGGGGAACCTCGATTCGCGGACCAGCATGGAGATCTTTCATTTACTTCGAAGAATCAATCAAGAAAAAAAAGTCACTTTTATTCTCGTCACTCATAATGAAAAGATAGCGGTTCATGGAGACCGATTGCTTGAAATGGTAGACGGGATGATAAAGGAGAATAAAAAAGGGAGCTGATCAGCTCCCTTTTTTATTCTGATTTTAACAACCTAATTTATGGTGTGGCGTCTGGAGTTTCAGTTGTTTCTCCTGCGCCGCCTTGATCAGGCGTTTCAATCCCACTTGGCTCTTGGGCTTCCGCCGCCGCCGAATCATGGTCTAAAACATCAGGACCGGATTCATTTTCTACTTCTATTTCACCGACCTCGCCGTCTGGGGAATGATCAACCTCAGATGTCGCATCTATATCCCTCGTCTCTGTTGTATCTGGTGTCGAGGTTTCTTCCGCCTCCATGGCGTAAACTTGACTGAATAGGGTTAACCCCAGGAGCAACCCTGCTCCGATGAATATTTTTAAAACTTTACCCATTTTACATCCTCCTATCTGTAGTAGAGAATTTATTTTAAAATACTTTGATACTTTAAACTTTTTAATCTCGTTTGCAAGTATAAAAAGCATAAATCATGCCAAAAATATATTTTTATAACCTGTTGAAATAATTGGAATTCTTAAATATACCCTTGTTTATAATATAACCTTCCATTAAATAGCCAGGAATTCAGCGCCAGACTCAGAGGATCATTACCCGACTTTCTCCCGA
Source organism: Nitrospirota bacterium (assembly GCA_016178585.1). NCBI lineage: Bacteria > Pseudomonadati > Nitrospirota > Nitrospirota bacterium. The sequence continues at coordinate 6,178 of JACOTA010000056.1, read as the reverse complement.
TCGTCTATATTCCCCGGCGAAGTAATTTTCCTTTACTCCCCTTCCAAACCACTAAAATGGGGCTTGCCACAAAAATAGAGGAATACGTTCCAACCACAACGCCGATCAACAAAGCAAAAGAAAAATCATGAATAACTTCCCCTCCAAAGAAAAATAGCGCCAGCAAAACAAGAAATACCGTGAAAGAAACCACGATCGTACGGCTTAAAACCTGATTGATTCCTTTATTAATCACCTGTTCAAGGCTTTCCTTGTTTCTGAACCTCAGATTTTCCCTGATCCGGTCAAAAACCACGACGGTATCCGTTAAAGAATATCCCGCAAGCGTCAATAGAGCGGTCACAATTAAAAGCGTAATCTCATGATTGAGAAGATAAAAAATACCGAGGACCGCAAGGACATCATGAAAAGTCGCTATCGCCGCGGCAACGCCAAACCGAAACTCAAAACGAAAAGCGATATAAATAATAATTCCCAACATGGCGAGAGTAACAGCGAGAGTCGCGTCCTTTTGAAGTTTCTGACCAATGGTCGGACCGATTTCTTCACTGCTATCGACCACAAAATGATTATCTGGCATTTCTTTGGAAAAAACGCTAACGATTTTTTCAGCCATTTTTTCTTGTATCGTTGTTTGCTTTTTGATGCGGATTAATAGTTTATTCCCCTCAGAAAACTCCTGAAGCTCCGCATCTTTAAGGTCATTTTTTTCCAGGATTTGTCTGGAATCCTCTATTTTTATGGGTTTTTCAAATTTAAGCTGAACGGCAGTCCCACCGGAAAAATCAATTCCCATATTAGCTTTGCCGAACCCAATCGCAACAAGCGCAATGATGCCCAATAAAACCATCAGGCCTGAAAATAAAAACGCAAACTTTCTCTTTCCGATAAAATCAATATTCGTTTTTCCTAAAAGTTCAAACATGCATCTCCCCCGCAAAGTTAAAAGTAAAAGGCTATCTCTAAATAAAAAATCTTTTTACTTTTTATATTTTGCATTTCACTGTTGTTAAATGCTCAAGGTTTCCAATTTTCTTTTTGAATTAATAAAATCAAAGATCACTTTAGTGCCTAACAGCGATGTAAATAAGTTAATGGTCACCCCCAGGCTTAACGATACGGCAAACCCTTTAATCGGACCGGTTCCGAAAATAAAAAGAACCAGCGCCGTAATCAAGGTCGTTACGTGGGAATCAATGATCGTCAAAAAAGCCTTTTCATATCCCGCATCAATCGCCAATCGTACCGGTTTCCCGGTTCTAAGCTCCTCCCTGATCCGCTCAAAAATCAGAACGTTGGAGTCGACCGACATCCCGATGGTTAAAATGATTCCGGCAATGCCTGGAAGGGTCAGCGTCGCGTTTAAAGCCGCCAAAGCGCCAATGAGCAAGACGACATTCAATCCTAAAGCAAAATCAGCAATGACTCCAGCCATGCGATAATAGAAAATCATGAAAACAACCACCAGCAAAGTTCCCCATTTTGCGGCCCGGATGCCCTTTTCAATCGAATCCTGACCTAAAGAAGGGCCTACGGTTACGTTTTGAATGATTTTAACAGGTGCCGGAAGCGCGCCCGCCCGTAAAACGATGGCAAGAGCCGTCGCTTCTTCAGGCGTGAATCCGCCGGAAATCTGGGCCCGTCCGCCACTGATCCGGTCTTGAATCACCGGAGCTGAATAAATATTCCGATCCAGGATGATCGCCAGTCGTTTTTTGATATTTTCTCCCGTTATGCTTTCAAACTGACGGGCTCCGTTACTGTCGAATGTCACCGATACGTAGGGCTTATTGAATTCATCGAACGACATTCGGGCATCACTTAACCGATCTCCGGTTAAAAGAGAGCGTTTCTTGACTAAATAGGGTCTTTTTGTAACGGCCTGAGTCTCTTTATCGACGATCCGTTCAAATAAAATTTCATCCCCTTCCGGAACTTTTGGACCGAATTCAGCCATCATTTTAACTTCATCTTCAGGCTTGATACTGTTCGGGAGTTCTCTTGCGACAGGGCTTTCCTCATCCAAAAGTTTAAAGGACAACACCGCGGTGGTTTTGATTAAATCAAGCGCTTGCTGGGGATTCTTTACGCCGGGGAGCTGGATTAAAATCTGGTTGGTCCCTTGCCGCTGAATTAAAGGTTCCGCGACGCCAAACTGGTCAATCCGGTTCCGGATCGTTTCCATGGATCTGGCAACAGCGTCCTCTTTTAGGCGTTTCACTTCATCCCCTGAAAGGGTCAATAAAAATGAGTTTTCTCTGGTTTCTTTTGAAAGGAGAGACGGGAACTGTTCAGTGACGATTTTTAAAAGGGGCTCTTTCTCCTCTTTCTTCGGATAGTCGACTGAAATTTCCAGAGGCGCGGTTTTCTTTATGCCGCTTATCTCTAATTTCTTTTCATTGGCGGCGTCTTTAATTCCCGTGATCATTTGGTCGAGATTATTTTCGACGGCCTGGTCTTCTTCTACCTCCAAAACAAGATGAATCCCGCCCTGTAAATCAAGTCCCAAAGTGATTCCCTTGCTCGGAAGATATTTTCCCCACCACGCGGGTAAAGAGGAAAAATACCGTGTGGAAGGTAAAAAAAACAGAATTGATAACAGAACGGTTAATATAATTAGAACGACTCTTCCTTTAATCCCTTTTTTCATCTAAACTTCTCTCTCCCTTAGTCTGCTGAGGAAACAACAGTCTGTTATTTTTAAATCCAGGGTCAACCGGTTGAACCCCTTTACGCCGAGGCGCTCTTTTCTCCTTCTTCTTCCCCTTTTCTGAAACCGGTAATACTGTCACGGACCACCTTTATCCGGACATTATCTGAAACCTGTAAAGTCACAACGTCCTGCGCAATGCTCGTAATCGTCCCAATGATGCCTCCAAGCGTCACCACGCGGTCTCCCTTCTTGAGCGATTCCAGCATCTTTTTAAGACTTTTTGATTTTTTCTGCTGAGGAAGAATTAAAAGAAAGTAAAAAACGACAAAAATCAAAGCAAACGGAATAAGTGTCGCCAATATATTCCCTTCAGGGCCCCCGCTCGCCGGAGCGCTCTGGGCATAAGCTAATAAATTCAACATTTCTTTTTCTCCTATCCTATTTAAAAAAACAAACGATTAAAAACATGGTTTAAAAAATTAACAGTTTGCCGTTAAAGTTCCTCGAACCCGATAAAAATGTTTGCAAAAGGCTTCGAAATTCCCCTGGTCAATGGCTTCTCTGATCTCTCTCATTAACTTTAAATAATAATAAAGGTTATGAAGGGTATTTAAGTGAATTCCAAGAATTTCTTTTGAAGCGAATAAATGCCTGAGATAGGCCCGTGTAAAATTCTTGCAGGTATAACACTCGCACAAAGAATCAACAGGCTCGGTATCAGCGGCATATTGGGCGTTCTTAATATTGATTTCCCCAAAGCGGGTGAAAAGCTGCCCCGTCCTGGCGTGGCGGGTCGGAAGCGTGCAATCAAAAAGATCGACCCCCAGCAAAACTCCCTGGACAAGGTCTTCCGGCGTTCCAACCCCCATGACATAACGGGGTTTATCCGCCGGAAAAGCGGGGAGAATAAACTCCATCATTTCATACATCAACGGTTTAGGCTCTCCGACCGAAAGGCCGCCCAGCGCGTACGCCGGAAAATTCAGCTCTAAAAGCTGGTTAAGGCTCACCTCCCGGAGCGGCTTATAAAACCCTCCCTGAACGATTCCCACCAACGTCATATCTTTTTTTCTTTTTTGGGCCTTCTGGCACCGCGCGGCCCATCGGGTCGTCAAATTGAGAGACCGTTCGGTCTCTTCGTAGGACGCGGGATAGGGCAAACACTCATCCAGCGCCATCATGAAATCAGACCCAAGATTTTCCTGAATCCCGGTGGTCTCTTCCGGAGAGAAGAGGTGAGACGATCCGTCTAAATGTGATTTGAAATAGACGCCTTCTTCAGTCACCTTGGTCAGCTGTCCGAGGCTGAAAACCTGGAAACCGCCGCTATCGGTCAAGATCGGCCTTTTCCATGACATAAAGGAATGAAGCCCCCCCAAATGGGAAATTTGGCGGTCTCCCGGCCTCAAGTACAGGTGATAGGTATTTCCTAAAACAATTTCCGCTCCAACTTCGATAAGATCCCTCGGCGTCATTGACTTAACCGTTCCCTGCGTTCCTACCGGCATAAAAACAGGGGTATGAATTTCTCCATGGGCCGTTTTGATTAAACCGGTCCGGGCCTTTGAGCCTCCATCTTTTGAAAAAATTTTAAATTCCAATTTTACATTTTCTCCGGCGCATTGATTCCCAGAACTCCCAGTGCGTTATTTAAGACAATTTTTATGGCCTGCGTTAAATAAAGACGGCTCCGGGTCAAGGCGAGGTCATCAGAAATAATTCTATTTTTGTAATAATATTGATGGAGGAGGCCGGCGAGGTCCTGAAGATAAAATGATAACCGGTGAGGTTCCAGTGCCTCGGCACATTCTTGAATGAGCATCGGGTAATAAGCCAGCTGTTTCATCAGCGCAAATTCCTGGGGAAGGGTTAACAAAGAAAGATTCACTTCTTTCCCGGAAAGGTCAATCTTTTTTTCTTCCGCGTTTCTTAAAACTGAACAGATTCTCGCGTGGGCATATTGAATATAATAGACCGGATTTTCATTCGATTGTTTCTTGGCCAGTTCCAGATCAAAATCAAGAGCATTATCTGATCCCCGCGTTAAAAAGAAAAAACGGGTCGAATCCACGCCAACTTCATTAAAAACGTCCCGAAGCGTCACATATTCCCCGGCTCGTTTTGACATGGGCACAGGCTTTCCTTCCCGCACCAGATTGACCAATTGAAGGAGGAGAATATTTAATGTTTTAGGGTCAAACCCCAGGGCCTCCACCGCGGCTTTCACTCTTAAAATATAACCGTGGTGGTCGGCGCCCCAAATATTAATAACCCGGTCGAACCCCCGTTGATATTTTTGGTAATGGTAAGCGATATCGGAGGCATAATAGGTCTTCTCCCCGCTGCTTTTTATAACAATACGGTCCTTATCATCCCCAAAACGGGTCGTCGCAAACCAGGTTCCCCCCTCATGTTCGTATAAAAGTCCTTTTTTTCTCAATTCTTCCAGGGTCTTGTTTACCATACCGGTGTCGTAAAGTTCTTTTTCGGAGAACCAGTCCGAAAAATAAACATGAAGGGCATCCAAATCTTTTTTTATTTCGGCAAGGATCCGGATTTTGGAATATTCCGTAAAAAATGGAACAATTTCGGAATCTTTTTCGGGAATGGAGATTCTTTTAGAGTCAATCTCTCTGGCAATTTCAGTCACATATTCGCCCTGGTATCCTTCCGGAGGAATTTCCCCTTTTTTCCCTTTTAACTGCAGGTATCTGGCATAGGTTGAGTGTCCCAAGAGATCAACCTGTCGTCCGACATCATTGATATAATATTCTCGTTGAACCTCATGACCCGTAATCTCCAATAAATTGGCCAGAGCATCACCCACCACGGCGCCTCGTCCATGACCCACATGAAGGGGACCTGTGGGGTTGGCGCTGACAAACTCTACCTGGACCTTGACCCTTATTCCGGTTTTCGAATGGCCATAGGTTTTACCTTTTTGAATAATTTCCCTTAAAACATCATACCAATGGCTGTTTTTAAAGGTAAAGTTCAGGTACCCTGGACCGGCGATTTCTATTTTTTCAATCATCGGATTTGCCGGTAAATGCTTCAAAATCAATTCAGCGACCTTTCGGGGAATCTGCCGTGTCATGGAACCGATGACCATCGCAATCGGAGTCGAATAATCGCCCTGGTTTTCTCGTTTAGGAATTTCAAGATGAACCAGGGGAACATCCTGGAGTTGAAGTTCTCCTTTGATCTCCTCCAAACCAGTTTCAATCAATGTTTTTAACTCTGCTTTCATAAGCTTGTTTTAAAAACCCGGTTCCATGCAACCCTTTTTTGCACGAAACCTAAGTTTTTGGCGTTTCTTAAAAAAAAGGCAAATAAATGAGTTAGTATATTGATTTTGCAGAAAAAGTCAAACTCGAAATTGATCCCAAGACCAGCGATAGACTTCGCACCCACTTATTAATCATGTCATTGCGAGCACCGAAGGGTGCGTGGCAATCTTATCGTAAAATCTTGAGATTGCTTCACTTTGTTCGCAATGACAGCTTTCTAACTCTGTTCTTGGGT
>JACOTA010000055.1 GCA_016178585.1 Nitrospirota bacterium | reverse complement strand
TGCCCGCATCAGAAGCTACCTATCCACAGCTCGTAAAAACGGCTGGAACCTCTTGCAATCCATTTCCCAGTCCCTGACAGGTCAACCGTACTTGCCTGAAATGCTTTTTCCTCCCTGACACTCCTGAGTAGTTACAATAAAAGTTCGATATCTGAGGCATAACCCAATTCCCGTCCGCCAAATTTTCCAAGGCCGCAGACGGCGAAAGGACAGGTTTTGTCGTTTTCCAGAAGGGGAAGACCGTATTTTTTGGCGAGATGCCGGTTGCATAGCCGATAAGCTTGTTCGATCACCACTTCAGCCAATTCGGATAGATCTCGTGAAAATCGAATGAGATCAATTTTAGGGGAGACCAAATGCTTCATGTCGATTCGGAACAACTCACGGTCCTTATAGTCGTTGAGGATCTTTTTTTGTTCGCTTAAGCTTTGTCCGCCGGAAAGGAGCTTTTTCAATTCCCGTCTTGAGACTTCCTTTTTTTTCTGAAGGGGTTCTTTTTTGAAATTCTTTAAAATCGGAAGAAGGTTTTCAAACTGCATTCTCAAAAAATCTTCCCAGAGAAATTCGCTGGTTCCAAAAAACCGTGCAAGCAGATCAAGGGTTTCTCGTCTTTTTAAGAAGGAGAAGATCGAGGAAGAAACCCCTTTTTTCATGACCTTCTCTACCAATTGATCGAAATATTGAATCCCTTTGGCCGGATCGGGAGCAGATGCCAAAAAATGGGTGAATTGTTTGGTTAAAACGGTAGCCATCTTCAGCCGTTCCAAATCCTTTTTCCGTCTAAGCTTTTTTTGGTGAGAATCACTGACGTAAATTTGGTCATGGGCTTTCTTGCCGAGACTCTCGATCCGAACCTTATAGATATAGACTCCCTGCAGGGAAAGGGCGTTAGAAAAAGCATAGAGGAAGGCAGGCGTGTTTTTTGAAACAATTTCCATTACCGTCCATTTTTTTGATAGCCGGTTGTCAAATTTTACTTTAACCGGATACATATGTCCCGAAAACGCCTCTTTTGTCGCGGAGAGATGTTCGACCACCCGGCGGTTAATGTGAGCCCGGGCTTCAAAGAGTTGATTTTGGTCTAGCTGTTGGAGGAGTTTTTGCAATTCATTTTGAAACTGATTCTGAATGTTTTGGCCAAATTTGAATCCTTTGAGGAGGGAGACCCTGAACCAATCGACAATTTTTTTACGGTTTTTCGTCAGAACGGGAGAACCGGCTTCCTGGACGGGTTCAGCGGTATGGCGGTCTGAAAAGGTAAAAATGTAGCCGGATTGAATATCAAGACCAAAAGAGGTTAAGAGCCCGCAGATGATTGAGAACCCGGAGAAGTAATCATAGGCAACAATGGCAATGTTAAGTAAACCATCCGGAGCAGGGGTAATTTCGGCCTCAACCAGATGTTCAGGAGTAAGACAGCCGGACATTTTGAGATGCCCTGCAATTTCCTTCGGGCTAAAGAGGGAAAAATATTCCAGGTCCATTCTGGAAAAGAATTCTTCTCGAATCTGTTCGTCTATGCCAGGACACAGGGCATCGACTGTTTTTCTTAAATTGTTTCCCATTAAGATGAAGTTTCTCAAAAACCACAAGAACAGAGTTAGAAAGCTGTCATTGCGAACAAAGTGAAGCAATCTCAAGACTTTACGATAAGATTGCCACGCACCCTTCGGTGCTCGCAATGACATGATTAATAAGTGGGTGCGAAGTCTATCGCTGGTCTTGGGAAGACCTGAGAAGTTGAATAATTTAGGTGAATACGATAGGATAAGATCTTAAACATCGCGGAAAACCGAAATTAAAATCGTTAATTAAACCTATTGATCACATTCCGTAATCCGCTTTTGGCAGTCCGCGTTGTGGGAGGGGATTTTTTACAATGAAAGTGTTTTTACACCACCCCAGGCGGGTTGAAGAGGTAAAGGGCCCCAGAAAGGTAGATCAATTGTTAAAAGAGCTGGAAATTATTCCCGAAACGGTGCTCGTTATTTTGAAAAAGGAGGGGGAAGAGGAACTCCTCACCGAAGAAGGTCAAATCGGGGATCATGAAAGCGTAGAGATCCGTCCGGTAATTTCAGGAGGGGCGTTATGAAATGCCAGAAATGCCGCCAAAAAGCCATCATCAAGATTTCACGGGCTAACGCGAAATATTGCAAGCCCTGTTTTAACGAATTTTTTGTTTCGCAAATCAGACGCTCTTTATTAAAGGACAAAATGGTATCTTCCGATGACCGGATTTTAGTGGCAGTGTCCGGAGGAAAAGACAGCCTTGCTTTGTGGCATGTTCTCATTCATTCAGGGTACCGAACGGCCGGGCTTCATATTGATCTTGGAATTGGAGGCTATTCGGAGAGTTCAAGCGAGAAAGTTGAAGCGTTTACGGCGAAGTTCCAACAGACGCTCTATTCCTATCGTTTAAAAGAAGCCCATGAAATGGGGATTGTTGAGCTTTCCCGGGAGTTAGACCGGTCTCCCTGCTCGGCTTGCGGCACCATTAAACGTTATCATTTTAATCGATTCGCAATCCAAAACGGGTTTACAGTTTTAGCAACCGGTCATAACCTGGATGATGAAGCCGCCCGATTGCTGGGAAATCTCTTAAGATGGCAGGAAGAATATCTTTTAAAACAGTCCCCGGTTCTTGAAAAAAATGAAGACGGGTTTGTCAAAAAAATAAAACCGCTCTACCGTCTTTCTGAATATGAAGTGGCTGCCTATTCCTTTTTAAATCAGCTGGATTATGTGGTTGAAGAATGCCCGATGAGCCAGAGCGCGCCGATGCTGGTTTATAAAAAAGCCTTGAATCTAATTGAGCATCACTCGCCCGGGACCAAACACCAGTTTTACCTTTCGTTTCTTGAAAATCAAAAGAAAAAGCCTTTAAATGGTTTACCGCTGGAACTTCGCCCCTGTTCGATTTGCGGACAACCGACCCCCGCGGCTGTTTGCGGGTATTGTAAAATTATTTCCCGCTTCCCGGGCCGCGTGGAGCACGTGATATCAGATTAAGGTTAATGAATTAACCGGATTGGACCCAAAATTTTATGATAGCTAAGGAGTTAAAAGAGGGGGAATGGATTCACCTGATTGATTACAAGGAACGCGTTTATACGCTGGTGTTGAAAAAAGGGGCGCGGTTTCAATATAGCGGCCAATTTTTAGCGCACGACGAAGTGATCGGTAAACCGGAGGGGATAAAAGTGGTCTTTTCTTCCGGAAAAGAGATGACGGTTTTAAGGCCAACCTATAGTGAATATGTTCTTAAAATGCCGAGGGGAGCGCAGATTATCTACCCAAAGGATACCGGTCAGATCCTTATGCTGGCTGATATTTATCCCGGAGCGACAGTTCTGGAAGCCGGAATCGGGTCTGGCGCTCTTTCGATGGCGATTCTTCGTTGCATTGGGCCGGCCGGGACCCTGATTTCGTATGAAACCCGGGAAGACTTCGCGAAGCGGGCCCTATTAAATATCGAACAGTATATGGGGCCTCCGACCAATCTCATTTTGAAACATCAGGATATTTACAAGGAAATTACGGAACAAGACCTTGACCGGATTGTCCTGGATGTGCCGGAGCCCTGGCAGGTGGTCCCGCATGCCAGGATTTCTTTAAGGACGGGAGGGGTGTTTCTGTCCTACCTCCCTACGATTGTTCAGGTCATTCAGCTGGTGGAGACCCTGAGAAGGGAAAAAGGTTTTTCCCAGATTAACGTAAGTGAATCGCTGGTCAGAGAATGGAAAGTGGATGGCCAGAGCGTCAGGCCTGACCATCGAATGGTGGCGCATACGGCGTTTTTAACAACGGCACGCCGGATTAATTATTAGATTGGTTAATATTTTATCAAACAGAAAGGAGTTTTTATGGTTAAAGGTTTTTTTACATTTTTATTGGTGTTCTTGATGTTTCCAGGAGTAAGTTTGGCGGCGGACAAAAAGCTCGCTCCCGGAACTTATGTGGTCTTTGACACGACGTTGGGAAAGATTACCTGCGTTTTTTATGAAAAAGAAGCTCCGAAAACGGTTCAGAATTTTATCGGCCTGGTTGAAGGGACGAAGGAATGGGAGGATCCAAAGACTCATCAAAAAGTGAAAAAACCTTTTTATGACGGATTGATCTTTCACAGAGTGATCCCGAATTTTATGGTGCAGGGAGGAGATCCCCTTGGAATCGGGATCGGCGGCCCCGGTTACCAGTTTGAAGATGAGTTCTCTCCCAAATTAAGATTTGACGGACCGGGGAGGCTTGCCATGGCCAATGCGGGTCCTGGCACCAATGGAAGTCAGTTTTTCATTACACAGGTTCCAACCCCCTGGCTTGATGGCCACCATACGATTTTTGGACAGGTCGTTGAAGGCCAGGAGATTGTCGATAAAATGGTTGCCGTTCCCAAAGGACAAAACGACAAACCGATCACAGACATTGTGATGAAGAAAGTCACCATTTTACGGATTAAATAGAAAAATAAGTGAAGCAGCCGGCTTAGCCGGTGCGGAACACGGGGTTCGGGGGCATCGGAGGATTACACGAAGTGAAACCGGACGGGCCCCTGAATTGGATAGAACAGGAAAGAAGAGATGGAGTTGTCCAAAGAATCTCAAACCGACAAAGAGTCTGTTCGTCTCAAAACATCCCGATATAATATGGGGGGAACAGACCGAACGATCCGGGGAATCCTCGGAATCAGCATGATGTTTGCCGGCCTTTTTCTATTCGATGGATTCAGTCTGAATCATTTCGGCCTCTGGGTGATGGCCTTATCGCTCATTCCGATGGTGACCAGCCAGATGGCGATCTGTCCGGTTTACAAGCTCTTTGGATACAGCACCCGAACCGCCAAGGATGAAGAAAAAGAGGCGGAATATGAGGAGAACTACGAAAAGGATTATCATTGACGGATCTGCAGAAGGGTCGAAGCGAGCTGACTTTGCCAGCGAGCAAGCTTTGAAAATAAATGAAGCAGCCGGCTTTGCCGGTGCTTCACGCGGGGGTACGGGGGGCATTGAGTGAATGTTGCGAAGGCCCCTGATATGAAATAAGTGAGCACCGGCTCTGCCGGTGCTGAAGCCAGTGAGCAAAGCGAGCGAGAGGGGGAAGCTTCATCCGGCTCTGCCGGTGAAGGGGGTGACGTGAACCCCTAATAATGGAGGCGCGGAGAATCGAACTCCGGTCCAAGAACCTAAAACCTAAGGCTACTACATGCGTATTCTTTGTTTTGGATTTCGCCTCTCTCCACGCCCAAAGACAGGCTTAGAAAAAAGGCTAGTTGACTTGATCTCATCTGCCTGACATCAACGGATCAGGCGGACCAGCCTGCTGCAATTGCGCCTTTCTCATTACGCAGACCCTCATGAGAAAGACGTCACAAGCCTAAATTAGGCTGCGAGTGCCAGTTCTTCGTTGGCAGTTGCTTGTTTTCCACCTGTTTAACGAGACCGATGGAATCTCGGCATGCAACCTTAAATACTAGAGCTCCTGTCGAAACCAGTCGCCCCCGTTTGTTTATAGCTCATTTTTCATTATAAGTGATAGAAGAGTATTTTTCAAGCTTTGATTACCTGTTCCGTTCCTTAAAAGCTTTTTCCACTTCTCGTTTCGCCGCCCTTGTCTTGAGGTCTTCACGCTTATCATAAGTTTTTTTACCTTGCGCCAAACCCAACTCAACTTTGGCCTTTCCATTTTTAAAGTAGATTTTAAGCGGTATAAGGGTTAAACCCTTTTGCATGGTTTTACCCATCAGGCGGTTGATTTCTTTTTTATGGAGAAGGAGTTTTCGAGTCCGGACGGGATCGACATTCGCGCGATTCCCATGGGTGTAAGGGCTAATGTGACATTGATAAAGATAAACCGCGTTTTCTTCTACTCTTGCAAAGCTATCTTTTAAGTTTGCCTGTCCTGTCCGAATCGATTTAACCTCCGTTCCGGTCAGACAGATTCCCGCCTCGTAAGTTTCGTCTATAAAGAAATCGTGAAACGCCTTTTTGTTGGAAATTATGATGGAAGATTTTTTTTTATCATTCATTGAAAAATTGAGTTAGGTCCTGAGCCAATTCGTTTGGTCTTTCGACAATGATAAAATGGCCGGTTTCAGGATAGGCTTTCCATTTGGCGTGGGGAAGTTGATTAAAAATGGCCTGCTGGTAAGGAATCGGGACCACCAAATCGTTTTCCGCTCCAATAACCAACGTTTCGCAGCCTATGGAGGGAAGAAGAGTTAGAATATTTTGGAATACTTTTGAGTTTTTAACCATTCGGGCAAATGTTTGTGAAGAGCGGTGGATTTCCTTTTTTTCGTCATTGGCAAGCTTTTCATTTTTGATTCGTTCTTTAATTTCGGGCCGATGATAAAAAAAGGTTAAAATTTCTTTCAGGTTTAACCCAATCGGACTGATAATCGGAATGTCATTGATTTTTCCCGCTGCGGTTGCAATGACACAAAGTTTTTTAATTTGATCAGGAATTTTTAAGGCCATTTCAAGGGCGATGGCTCCGCCCATTGAAAATCCAACAAGAAAAAAGGATTCAATACCGATGGTTTGCAGCCAGATCACGATAAAATCAGCCAATTTTTCCACGCCATCCACCTCTTTGAGCTCATCCGAACGGCCAAACCCCGGGTAATCGAGGGTGTAAACGGAAAAAAACGATGTGAGGAAGGGAAAAATATCTTTATATTCTTTCGCTCGCCCTCCCGCCGATGGGAGAAGCACCAAAGCGGGCCCGGTTCCTCCCTGAAAATAAACAATCCTGGCGCCGTTGACTTTTACCTCTTTTTCATCCATATTGAGTTATCTTACACTACCTTTTTTTTAAAAAAAACATTTATTATGGCCTATCTTCTCCCGATTACTTCCATTTTAAAACCCTTATTAAAAAGATATGGGCTTGAAGCCCAAATGCAGGTTTATACCTTAATAGACCAATGGGAGACTTTTGTAGGACCTCAAATTGCCTCTCACACCCTTCCTTACCAGCTTAAATTCAAAAAACTATTCTTATATGTTGATAGTTCCGCCTGGATGAATCAGCTGAATTACTTAAAACAGGAATTGACGGATAAAATTAATAAAGTGGCAGGAGAACCCTGGGTGAGGGAAATTTTTTTTAAAATCGGTTCGGTAGAAAAGAACGTGGAAACCGCGGTCGAGGAGAAAACCGTGTCTCCTCAAAATGATAAGACGGTCTCCCGGGAAGAGTTATTTCTTATTGAAAAGTATCTGAGTTCGTTAAAAGAAAAAGAGCTAAAAGATCAACTTAGAAAGGTTTTTATTCAGGGGATCCTTCATTCCAGGAAAGGTCATTAGCCCTTCGGAGGATCGTTATTTCCTAAAGTGGAAAAATCGGCTTTGACGGTGATTGACACCCGCTCTGCCCGTCTAAAAACAATTTCAGAATGGTCTAAATCCCCTACGATATAATCTCCCGCCTGAATCTCCCCTAAGGCATAATATTCGGCAATTTTTGCTTCAACCTCTTTTTCAACGAGGTGAAGCAAGGGCCGGGCTCCCAGTTCGAGATTGGTTCCCTTTTGGATTAAGTAGGTCTTTGCCTTATCACTCAAATGGAGCGCAAAGCCTTTTGTCGCGCAACGAGAGCCGATTTGATTGAGATGCTTTTCTAACACTTTTAAAAGAGAGTCTTCGGAAAGGGGATGGAAAATGACAAACTCCGAGACCCGGTTTCTAAACTCGGGGCTGAAGTGTTTTTCAATCTCCTTTTGTACCTCCTGATTAACCATTTGGGCGAGCGCTTGATAATTCTCCTTTTTTTTAAACCCGATATATTGGTCTTCCAAAACCTCGGATACTTTTCTGGATCCGACGTTACTGGTCATGACCAGCAGGGTTGAGGAAAAATTAACCTTTGCGTCATTTCCTTTGGTCCTTCGACTTAAGGTGACAACGCCTTCATCCATAATTTGCAAAAGAAGATTATGGAGTGAAGTGTGACCTTTTTCAATTTCGTCGAATAAGATAATATTCCAGTTGCGCCCTTCGATTTCCTGTTTATCTAAAACCACGGGGAGGTCGCTTCCCATATAACCCGGAGGACTTCCAATAAGTTTAGAGATGGTGTGGCCTTCGCTATATTCTGAACAGTCGACTTTTATACAGGCTTTTGGATTGTTATGAAGGGCCTTGGCCAGCGCGCGGACGGTTTCCGTCTTTCCTACGCCGCTTGGACCAGAAAAAAATAGCGTGGCGATAGGCCGGTCGGCATTTCGAAACCCCGTTGAGGCTCTTAAAAGCGAGTTGAGAATCGCGACAATGGCGGAGTCCTGGCCAATCACTTCCTCCTTCAACGTGGTTTCAATATGGTTTAACGGATTTTTAGCCCGATTGGTAATCGAAATCGGGATGTTTGCCTCAGGAATGAGATTGCTCAAAGCTCGATACTCCTTTTGTTTAATTAAACATCCTATGTAAAAAGGTTACCGCGTAAAAAGCGGGTTGTCAAATTTGTCAAAAAACGGGTGTGAGACAAATTTATGGGTAAACTTCTCACCCGGTTGCCCGATTTCCCCAAAACTCCTCCCACCGGCCGCTGATTTGGCAGCAGCGCAGGGCGATAATCGCATTGGCGCCTTTGACGGTCCATCTCATTCCCGACT
>JACOTA010000054.1 GCA_016178585.1 Nitrospirota bacterium | reverse complement strand
CTATAGGCGCACGAATCCCCAGTTGCCAAAAGGTGTGTTTCTTCCCGGCAAAGCAAACAGGCTCTCTTTCGCGCGCCCTGATGATTTCTATATTACATGATGCCATTTCGTTTGTCTATACAAAAATCCGCTGTAGTATTAGTCCGTCCATTTCTATAAATTCTATCGATTTCGATAAAATTTATCACAATTTTATCACAATCGGATTTTCATTCATGCGGCTATTTTTTTCTTTATTTGTTTCACCTCTCTTTCAATCCGATCCAGCCTCGACTCAGATTTCACACGCGTCTTGAGACCTTCTTTTAAAAACTGATTAAGTAGTTTTTGATAAGGCGCTCCAGTCTTGCCGGAAATCTTACGTAATGCGTCAAGACTCTCCTGATCGATATTAATGGTGATTTTGATCTTCTTAGTCTTCGCCATTTTTGCGCGGATTTCCTTTGTTCCCTTTTTATCTAAAATTAAATCACTTAGTTTTGGTTGTTTCATCGTAAAGCCTCCTAAATTTTCTCCATTCAGCGCATCCAATAATGCGTATGATGTCACCTCTTCGTGTAAACCAGGTCGTCAACACACGACCTTTGGCTGTCTGCCCAACCCAATAGAATCGTTTTTCACTTCCCGAATGCTTCCGATCCATCAACTGAATTCCTTTGGGATCGAAAAAAGATTCTACTGAATCTGAAAATGGAATCCCATGTTTACGGATGTTAATTAATTCTTTTAGGGCGTCCCATTCAAATTCCATAGCCAATGTTACCATATTGATATGTATAAAGCCATACTATTTTAGCAAGTAACATCATTGTTGTTATCATATTTATGTTCATTTTTTTCATTTGCTCACTAATTCTGCACAGTGCAAATAAATGAACAATTTAAAAAAAACGAAAAAAAATCACCCTTTATGCCAGGAGGAAGCCGGAAGATTTTATGTTATTTTTATTCTTGAAACCACTTTGTGAAAAAGGCATACTTCACCCGAAACAGAGGAGCGGGAATGGTTGAGTTTTACAAAATCTGGATCGAGCAGTGCGAAGCCGCAGAGGGGATCCAGGAGAATTTCGGAACCATGAAGGCCCTTGGTTATCTTATTGGTGAAAAGCTGGTCAACTTCGTTCGGAACTCCTGGAAAGATCCTGAATTTGCCGCGGAGCTACTGCACTTTATCGCCGAAATCAAACGTATTTTTGAACCGCATGAGATTCGGGAGTATTTCGAAAACTTCCGCCGGGTGGGTCCTCTCGGGCATGTTTGCACCGACGAAGAGTTTGAGTTCCTCCGCACAGCCGGCGCGGTTGAGGAGTCCCCGGTAGAAGGCGCAGAAGAGGTATTGATCGTGGAGCGAATCAAGGAGATGTTGTTAAAATGAAGCGGCGACCGGGTAAAACGCCTCCAGGGAATGCCGTAGGCCGTGGAAAAGAGGGGAGGCTATATACCTTTGAGGTCTTTCTCCTCAGCGGACCCATGACGGGTAAATTTGTCAGGAAGAACAGGGTGATTTCCCGGACGATTCAAATCCACGGCGACCAGACCCTGGAGGATCTCCATCAGGCCATTTTCGGGGCCTTCGACCGCGAGGATGAGCATTTGTACGAGTTTCAGATTGGCGGCAAGGAACCGATGGACCCGAAGGCCCGGAGGTATGGCCTGTCCATGGGGATGGACAATTTCTTTTCCGACGACGGGCCGACCGGGGACGTGACGCGCGTAACAGTCGGTTCGCTTCAGTTGAAGGTCGATGACCCCTTTGGCTACTGGTTCGACTTCGGGGACGACTGGTGGCACCAGATCAACGTGGTCGCCATTGAGCAAGCCCTCCCCCGCGGGAGGTATCCGAAGGTCATCAAGCGTGTCGGCGAGAGTCCGCCGCAATATGTGGATGGGGACGAGGAGGACGGAAAATGAACTTGCAGGTCGAGAGTCAAAACCTTTCTAAACGCTTCGAAGCTGGTAAAATAGACCCCTTCATCTTTTTTGACCTTTTTCCCTTGCTGAATTGTTTTAGCTGTTTGGACAAATTCCTGAAGACCTGTTTTTAAATCTTTAATGCCAATTTTAACCTTTTTGACTTTCACTTTTTTCCTCCTTTTTCAGGGAGACTAAGTCTTTTCCTTTATTACGGAATCTCCGATTTTTTATAATCCTGAAGCCAAATGAATTTATTTGTCAGATTGTCTTGGTCAATCTTAGACATTAACGAGAGAATTCGACGGAGCAATCCCCGAAAGGGAAGGTGATCAGAAACAATAATGCCGTTATGGGATTTTCCTTCCCGGGCAAACTGCTTGGCCAGGAATACAAAATCTTTTACGTTGAAAGAGATTATGGTCCGTTTGTTCCGAAGAGCAAAAACAAGTTGATCTTGGTCTGAGAGACCCTGGTTTTTAACTTCATAGGTGGAAATACAATCCACATTCCGATCCCTTAGAACCTGTGCTAATAACGGATCGACATCTTCATCAAGATAAAATCGCAGGTCCATTATTTATTTTTAGGGTTGATAAAACGAGGAGTCAGTAGAAATCGGATTTCGGTCGGCTAGATTTGAAATTTCTGTCTGACATGATCTTCTGAGTTTTCGGCGATATCTTTTTCGACTTCTTCACGGTTATCATAATAGTAGGCGAGGGCATCATGAATCTGACCCAATGAAAGATGAGGAAATCGATTAACCAGTTCTTCCGGGGAAAATCCATATCGTAGAATATAAATGACAACAGATCGAACTGGAAACCGGGTATTTGCGATAACCGGACTTCCTCCGCAAATGTTTTGATCTATTGTGATGTGAGGGTGAGAAATTTTAGGCATATTGCAATACTCTCCATTCGTTGTTAACAATATCATATTTGAAAAAGAACAGAGTTAGAAAGCTGTCATTGCGAACAAAGTGAAGCAATCTCAAGACTTTACGATAAGATTGCCACGCACCCTTCGGTGCTCGCAATGACATGATTAATAAGTGGGTGCGAAGTCTATCGCTGGTCTTGGGTCCAACATTGTCCAGCCAAAATACATCCGTTGCTTTCTCGATTGATTGCGGGGATAGGATTTGAACCTATGACCTTCGGATTATTGAGAGTGAATTCCGAACTCTTCTCTTCCAATTTTCTGCTTATTTCTTATATGATTGTCACTGCATGGTTGCTTCTTTGCAATCGATAAAATAAGTAAAAGATTGTTGTTCCGTAAAATTTCGGAAAAATGAATATGGAACCTGATGCCATTCAGGAAATTCAACGCCAACTTGCCGTCTTACAGGAGGAGTGTTCCCGCCTCCGCCAAGAGAATGAGTCCCTTCGTAAATTACTAAACTTACCTGTCCCGAAGGATAAGCCCGATATTTCTCAACCTCTGAAAACGGTCTTGCTTTTCAGTCCGGAACAACTCCCGTCTATAGACTCTAAATCTCCTGTGTCCGAGAAGATCGCACTTTTTAGAATCCTGTTTCGGGGGAGAGAGGATGTCTATCCGGTTTTATGGAAAAGCGAGAAAACAGGGAAAAAGGGATATTCTCCAGCCGTGAAAGGGGGGTGGAATAACCCCAAGGATAAAGAAAAAGAATACCTTCCCCTGACAGACGATGTGATCAAGGATCATCTTCTGGGAGAACAGACAATTGGGGTCTATCCGATCTTAAAAGATGACACCTGCTGGTTTTTAGCCTGCGACTTTGACGGGAATGAATGGACCACGGATGCATTAAGTTATTGCGCAACCTCGGAAGAATACGGCGTGCCCGCCTATCTTGAAAGGTCCCGGTCTGGAAACGGCGGTCATGTCTGGATACTCTTCTCCAAACCTGTTTCTGCAATGTCAGCGAGGCGATTGGGAGCTTCGTTCTTGCGGGAGACCATGGCTAAACGAAGAGGGCTTGACCTGGCGAGCTATGACCGATTCTTTCCCAATCAGGATTATATGCCAAAAGGTGGATTTGGAAATTTAATTGCCTTACCCCTCCAAAAGAAATGCCGTCCTCTGGGCAATACAGAATTTCTGGATCCCGCATCGCAGCAACCTTGGACAGACCAATGGGTGTTTTTAAGCCAGCTTAAACGCCTTTCTCCTGAACAACTGGATGGATTATTGGAAAAGACCCTACCCGTAACGGCAGGGCCAAATTCGAAAGAATTACAAAAAAAGACCACTCTTTTTAGCCAGTCAGGAACCCAAAGAATTTCCTGTGCGTTGAGTGCTGTTTTAAGTGTTGAAACGGCAGGGATTCCCTCCTCACTCCTTTCAGAGATAAAACATTTTGCCTCCCTCCATAATCCAATCTTTTATGAACGGCAGAAATTCCGATTATCAACTTTCCGTACCCCGCGCTTTATCAAATGTTACGACCAGGACAGCAAACATATACATTTTCCCCGCGGCCTTACGGAAAAAATAATCGCGACAATAAATGCTGCGGGGGGAGAGGTTGAAATCCATGATTTTCGGCCAAAACATGAGAAGATCAAAATAGCATTTCAAGGAACATTAAGCCCTGTCCAGGATGAAGCGGTTAAGGCGGTACTGGCTCATGATCAAGGAGTGCTTGTAGCGCCTCCCGGATCAGGCAAAACAGTTATGGGATGTGCCATTGCGGTCGCAAGGAGTTTTCCCACCCTTATACTGGTTCATCGTAAACCATTAATGGACCAGTGGAAGATTCAACTAATGAATCTTCTTGGGCTTTCTTCAAATGAAGTGGGTCAGATAGGAGGTGGCAAGAGCAAACAGACAGGAGTTGTGGATCTGGCGATGATCCAGAGTCTTAAGAAAATGGAAAATGTAGAGGCGTTCTTTTCCAATTATGGATTGATCATAGTTGACGAGTGCCACCATCTCCCGGCATTTTCGTTCGAGTCCTCTATAAAACAGGCGTCAGTACGATATTTATTGGGATTAACCGCGACGCCGTATCGCCGGGACGGTCTTCAGGACATCATCATGATGCAGTGCGGACCGATCCGGCAAACGATATCCCGTCAATCGGGCGCTTCGGATAATCTGAATCTTGAGCTTCTGATCCGTGAAACCGATTTTAAATTTGAAGGAGAGGAAACATCCCCGATTCAGGATATCTTCCGGGCTATGGTTAATAATTCTGAAAGAAACAGGATCATTGTCCGGGAGATTCTGGTTGCCCTCGAAGAAGGGCGTCGCTGTCTGGTGTTGAGCCAATGGAAGGATCATTGCAAGGTTCTTGAGGAGCATCTAACGGCTCATGGGAAAAAGCCTTTTGTTTTGAATGGTGGACTTCGTAAAAAGGCTCGTGAAAAGATTTTTGATGCCATCCGGTCTGTTTCCCCAAATGAGGAGCTTTTAATCATCGCCACGGGCCAGTATTTAGGGGAAGGATTTGATTGTCCGCAATTAGATACGATGTTTCTCATCTTTCCAATTGCTTTTAAAGGCAAACTTATTCAATACACAGGCCGGTTGATGCGGCCATTTAATAGCAAGCGAAATGTAAAAGTATATGACTATTTGGATAACAACGTGCCTGTTCTGAAAAAGATGTACGGCAAGCGTTTAAAAACCTACAAAGTACTTGGATTCGAGGAAGAGGAAGCTTGAGTTGCATAATAAAAGTTATCACACCATGTTCATTATTGACTGATGTTCACTATTCATGAACAGTTGAACCGCCAAGGCTCCCTGGAGTAAAGTTTTTACTGCTATCTCCAGGTGCCGCCGGGTTTCCAAACTCTGACAAAAGGGACAGCTGTTTGTGCGGCTTTGATTACAGGTTCGAGGAATGGGGCGAGTTGCCTGATGACTTGCCCAAGGTCATCCGGTGCTGAGGCCAGACCATTCTTCTTTAAAAATGCCCGCCACTGTGCCTGTTTTTCCGGCATGGCAACAAACTCCGGGGTTAGAGCGAGCGGTAGCCCGCAAGGGATAGCGGTACGCCTTCGCTCGAAGGTCGCCCGCAGTGCGCCCGCAAGCGGCTCACCATCGAATGATTGCAACGTCGCCAATATGTACACATCAAAAAAATCTCGCATGCGGCTGTTCTTTGCGCCAAGAACAACCATGGCGTGGAACTTCTCAGCGATGACTGTTTCTGGCCGGTAAGCCCGCAACCGGGGGCGCGGCAGTTCGAGCAAACTCGGATAGTCCAGCCACTCGGGCGGCGGCAGTACAGCATCCCCAATCCCCACATCTACCTGCACGCGAAGACGGGCTGACCCGAGCTGGGCTCCCAATGTCACCCGCCTGCCGCCGTAGGCGTCTTCCGGACGGATGGCTGAGACCCGAATAGAATCTTTCAGGTAGATCATGGCGTCAGGCTCGACTTCAACGGCACATATATCCTGAAAGATATTGGTCAGCGCTTCATCCGAAAAGTCTCCGAAACCGAGCAGATCGGCGTCGCGTGTAGGGCGGATCGTCTCACCGAACCAAACGAGCATCAGGAGCGCGCCCTTTAGAACAAAACGCTCGGCGTGTGGTGAGCGGGACAGCCGGTAAAGAAAACGTTCGGTCGCAAAACGAGTCAGCAGGAGGTTTACGTCCACACGCAGGGATTGGGCATGCCGGACGAGCTGTGTGTGCACCGACTGAGCCAGACCACGAGTTGCGGCGCTCATGCGACCAATGCCTCCAGATAGGGTGACATGACACGTTGCACACGGCAAATCCGTGCGTAGTGATCCAGGTCGTCCATGGTGAAGCGGCGCTCTTTCCAGGCTTCGCGCAAGGCTTCCAGGGCAACGTTCAGGCCGACCTTGTTGCGGTATTTGAAGAGGTCCGCAAGAGTTTTGGCAATATTGTACACTCTCACCGGTTGTTCCTCGATGCGGTGTACCTCAATGCCTGAGATCAGCGCTTTTCCGCTGAATCTCACGATACGCAGCGGCGGATAGCGAAGGCTCGGTTGTCTCGCCCGTCGATCAATGGCAACCCAAACGTAAGGTGGAAGTTCAGTTCCGATGCCATGAAAGCTCAGCGCGGAAATCAGGCAGACAACACCATCCGGTACAGCGCGGGCAACGATGGCAAGCGTGTGATGCTCGGTGACCGGTTGATCAGGGAGGCGGTATTGTCCCCGGGCGATACGCTCGACGGCTCCCTCGCGGACAAGCCGTGTGAGGATTTGACTGTGGATTCCCAGAGCTTCTTTGACTTGAGATCGTTGCATGTGTGAAATTGTACTCATTTATAAATAAATGTCAACAGCTTCACACATTATCTATTTCACTTCCCCGTTCCCCCGTTTTCATGACTCATTCGATTATGATAGCTGGAACAAAAGTGGTCTGTAATCCGGGGGGATATTGAATTTAAAGGCAATAATCAACAAGTTGTTTTCCAAAGAAGATTTTCGGCGCAAAATATTTGGAAATTGAAACAATTTTTTTAAGCTTATACCGGCAATAAAAAACTCTCACCAACGGTGAGAGAAATTAGTTGGACAAAAAACAGGCTCAATAAAAACGGATGTTCCATCTGGAATATCGGAGATAAAGAGGTTTAAGCCTCTTCAGGAAGAAATTCGGGAGACTGTGCAAGTTCATTAATTATTTTATCGTCTAGCCCTTTGATTAATCCGTTGGTAGACCGGGCGACGCTTTCAGCCCTTTCAATAAAGATTTTTACCTTCTCATATTTTTTGAAATTCAGGGGGCTTAATGATTTTAATACCCCGTCTTCAAAAACAGCTTCAATAGATTTTGCCATCAATACTCCTACAGGCCAGAGAAACAGTTAGGTGCCTTTTTATATCTTGTTTTAAGAGTAACGAAAAGTAAGATACAGGTCAAGGCTGTTTAAATTCATTGGGCAAAGGAAGTCTTATCTAGTCTACTCCTGATGGTCTCGTAAAAAGTCAGCATACTGGAATCAGATGAAAATATTGATCAGAAAACTCATATTTCCCTTTATTTTCAAGGGTTTTTGTGGTAAAAAGCTTCTTAATTCCACACTGTTTAAGGAGCCATCGTGATTTAT
>JACOTA010000053.1 GCA_016178585.1 Nitrospirota bacterium | reverse complement strand
AAAAAAACAGGAAGAAACAAGGGGGTAGGTCTCCACTACAGGGCAAGTGAGATAGGTCTATGTTGATTTTTCAATCAGTTACATAAAAAAGAGGCCTGAAAAAACCTTAAAATCATCACGAAGTGAGAAAGTCGGGCTAGGTAACCGCTTTACAATCCAGTTGGAAATAAAAAACATTTTTATAAAATTAGTTATTTTTCAATGGGTTATGTATAATTTTCATTAAATTCGACAAAAATTAAAAATTTATTTAAATTCAATAAGTTATGAACAAATTAGAAAGGGGGATTACTCATATTTTATGCCAAATGATTAAAAACCCCTTGAATTGACAAAGAAAATCATTTATGATTGCAACATCATAAAAATTAACTTAAAAAAATATCAATCTAAATTAGTAAGGAGGCCTTGGATTGAGTACAGTAAAATCATGGACCGTTTCCCTCCCTCCCAAGATGATTAAAGAGGCTGAAAAAGTAGCCAAAGAAGGGAACGTGTCCAAAAGTGATTTGGTCAAAGAAGCTTTGGGACAATTCTTGGAAACCCATCAATGGAAAAAATTGCAGCAAGAGGCTGCTCAAAAAGCAAAGGAGTTTTCTTTCGTTTCTGAAGAAGAGGTGGAACGAAACGTTCATGAGAATCGAAAATAAATCTCCAAGAATAGTGCTGGATACGAGTGTTTTGCTTTCCGCACTTATGTTTTTGGGAGGCAATTCCGACTTGATTTTCCAAAAAGTAAGAAGAGGGGAGCTCAGTTTAATCACCTCTTCTTTTATTTTGCAGGAATTCAGAAAGTTTATTAAACAAAAGCTTAAATACAAAAACGATGAAATCGATGAGATTGTAAAGAACATTTCCAAGATTGGAAAAGTGGTGGAACCGCACCACCGGGCAAAGATTTTTCCAGAAAAAAAGGAAACGAACCGGATTCTCGACTGTGCGATTGAAGGAAAGGCAAATTTTATCATCTCAATCGATTCTAAACAGCTCCAACCCATTAAAAAACACGAGGGAATCTGGATCCTGAGTCCCGCTGTTTTTTTAAGAACAAAAATTTATTCCATTTCCTAAAAGTTTCCGTTTCTATGGTTTTCCAAGCAACCCGCCATAATTTTACCTTTATCAATTTTCCGCCTCATTTTTCACTTTAATTCATTGACTCTCGGATTTTGTTGCGCTATATTTTTAAATTATTTATTTTGAAATAACAAGGCCCATCAATGAGCATTCATATTGGAATTAACGGCTTCGGCAGAATCGGAAGAGTCTTCCTCCGCTCTTCACTTAAAGAGAGTGCTTACAAAATCACGGCAATTAACGACCTGGCCGATCCGAAAACATTAGCCCACCTATTAAAATACGATACGGTCCATGGTAAAATAGAGGCTGAAATCGAGGCTAAAAACCATTCCATTATTGTCAATGGCCAGGAAATCAAGGTTTTCAATGAAAAAGACCCTTCCTGTATTCCGTGGGACAAAGAAAATATCCCCCTTGTCATTGAATCAACGGGTAAGTTTATCGATCGCGAGGGGGCCGGGTTGCATTTTAAGAGCGGCGCCAAAAGAGTGATCATTTCCGCGCCCGCGAAAAAACCGGATTTTACGGTTGTCATGGGGATTAACGAACATAAACTCCTCCCGGACCATAAAATAATTTCCAACGCCTCCTGTACAACCAATTGTCTCGCTCCGCTGATAAAAGTATTGCTCCCTTTAAACATCAAAAGAGGGGCAATGACCACGATTCATTCCTACACGAACGATCAAAGAGTGCAGGACTCCCCTCATAAAGATTTGCGGCGTGCCAGAGCTTCTGCGGTTTCGATGATTCCCACCACAACAGGAGCCACCGGGGCCATTGGAGAGGTTTTTCCTGAAGTTCAGGGCATTCTGGAAGGAATGGCGATCAGGGTGCCTACCCCTAATGTGTCGTTAATTGATCTCGTGGTTGAGGTGGAAAAAGAGACCCGGGCTGAAGAAATTAATGAACTTTTCAAAAAAGCATCCAAAAACGAATTAAAAGGGATCCTCGAATATACCGAAGATCCTGTTGTTTCGATTGACTTAAATGGCAACCCCCATTCTTCGATTTTAGATTCCGCGTTAACTCGCGTGATTGATAAGCGCATGGTCAAGGTCATTGCCTGGTACGATAATGAATGGGGCTTTTCCTGCCGGATCAAAGATCTCGTCAATTTCATTATTCGAAAAGAAAATTGATAATTTTTTTGTTCGACGAATAAAAACAAGGGGTTTTCCTGATTTTATTCTGTAAGGTTTAAATTCATGAACATGAATAAAGTAACGATAGAAGATATTAAGCTAAAGGGGAAAAGAGTCATTATTCGAGCCGACTTTAATATTCCGCTCGATTCCAATCTTAATATCACGGATGACACGCGAATCCGATCGACCCTGCCAACCATTAATTACGCAATCGATGAAGGCGCGAAGGTGATTCTCTGTTCCCATTTGGGCCGTCCCACAGGAAAACAAGACCTTCGATACAGCCTTAGCCCCGTTGCCAAACGGCTGGGAAGGTTCCTTGAAAAGAAAGTCGACTTTGCTCAGGACTGCATCGGCGCTGAAGTTGAGGAAAAGGTTTCTAAACTTCAACCCGGTGACGTTCTTTTGCTGGAAAATCTCCGTTTTCATCCCGGGGAAGAATCCAACGATGAGAAGTTTGCAAAAGCCCTCGCTTCGTTAGGAGATGTCTATATCAATGACGCGTTTGGCGCCGTGCATCGAAACCATGCTTCCATCACAGGGACACCTAAATTTGTTTCCACCAGCGGCGTCGGATTCCTGATGAAAAAAGAGATTGAATATCTTGAAGGCGCGGTCGCTAGCCCTCCCCGTCCTTTTGTTGCCATTCTGGGAGGAGCTAAAGTTTCGGGAAAAATCGGCGTCATCGAAAACCTCGGGAAAAAGGTCGACAAAGTTATTATCGGCGGGGGTATGGCTTTCACCTTTCTTCTCGCGATGGGTTACGAGGTCGGAAAGTCCCTTGTAGAGCCGGATATTTTAAAATTCGCTCTTGAGATTAAGGACCACGCGATTGCAAAAGGGATTAAATTTTATCTTCCTGTGGATTGCGTTGTTGCCAACAGCACCGACCCGGGAGCTGAAACCAAAATTGTTCCCGTCCAGGAAATTCCAAAAGGATGGATCGCGCTGGACATTGGGCCAGCTTCTGTTAAACTTTTTTCAGAGGCCCTGGCCAATGCCAAAACCATTCTCTGGAACGGTCCCATGGGTGTTTTTGAAATGGATGCCTATTCACGAGGAACTTTTTCGATCGCCCATGCCGTTGGAGACGCTTATGCATTAAGTATCGTCGGAGGAGGCGATACGGCATTGGCCGTTCATCGGGCAGGGGAATCGGAAAATATGTCGTTTATCTCTACAGGAGGGGGAGCCGCTCTCCAGCTTCTTGAAGGTAAAACACTTCCAGGCCTGGCCGCCCTGCCTAACCGAAAAGAGTAAAAAGGAGTCCAGGTGAAAAGACCGCTTGTTATCGGCAATCTGAAAATGAACATGACCATCCATCAGGGACTGGAATATATAAAACATTTTCTCCCGTTTTTAGAGAACGTGGTCGAGTCAGAGGTTGTTTTGGCGCCTCCCTTTACCGTCCTTCCGCTTCTCGCGCCGGAGATTGCAAAAAGCCGGCTGCAACTGGCAGCACAGAATATGCACTGGGAGGATGAAGGGGCCTATACGGGGGAAATTTCGCCCGTTTTGATCAAAGAAGCAGGGTGTCATTGGGTCATCCTGGGCCATTCTGAACGAAGACAATATTTTGGAGAAACCTATACCCAGGTCCGACGAAAACTGGAAGGGGCCTTCCGGAACAAAATTGTTCCCATTGTCTGCCTTGGAGAAACGCTTTCTGTCCGCCGGGCCGGAAGAACGTTTCAAATGGTTGAAGATCAAATCGACGAGGTTTTAAAAGGCCTGAAACCCAAACAGGTTTTGGGAACCGTCCTTGCTTATGAGCCGATCTGGGCTATTGGAACCGGGAAAACCGCCTCGCCCTGGCAGGCCAATGAGGTGCATCACTTTATTCGAAATAAAATTGAAACGATGTTTGGAAAAGCCACCGGCTCGGAAATCCGTATTTTATATGGAGGAAGCGTCAATCCGGAAAATTGTGACACCCTGATTCAGGAGCCTGAAATAGATGGTTTCCTTGTCGGAGGCGCGAGTCAAAAAGAAGAAACGTTTCAAAAAATTATAAGCAGTGTGGAAGAAAATTGGAAAATTAAAAAAACAAAAAAACAACGGCAAAGAATAAAATAAATGTAATCGTTCAGTCAACGGTTCTCAAGCACCTGGTATGCCATTCCCTCCGACGCCGATGAATTTATCCTCATCTCTGGATTTTATATTAAGGCAGGATAAGCTAAATTCATCGAAGTCTCCATTCATGGCACATCAGGCACTTTCGTAAATGCCAACCGTTCACTGAAGGGTTACCAAATAAATTTAGAAGGGAAACCATTTCATGTACACATTTTTAATTATTATTCATCTGTTTGTCAGTTTTATTATGATCGGCGCTATTTTGCTTCAATCCGGCAAAGGGGCTGAAATCGGAGCCGCTTTCGGCGGATCAAGCCAGACGATTTTTGGAAGCAGGGGGGCGGCAACCTTTTTAAGTAAAATGACTGTTGGAGCAGCCGTTCTTTTCATGGTCACCTCCCTCTGGTTGGCTTTTCTGTCTAGAGAACGGGCAGGTGAAAATTCTATTATGAGACTTCCGAAAACTGAAGCTGTTCCCTCCCCTGCGGCTCCTGCTCCACCGGCCGGATCGACAGCTCCCGCAGCAACGACGCCGGCTCCACCACAACCGACGCAGCCTTCGGCTACGCCCGGAGGAAATCCTGCGGCCCCTGCAGTGGAAACCACTCCGGGCGCCGGGCCTAAAAAGAAATAGACCGGCATGAAGAAAGCCGACCTCTTATTTTATTTTTCCTTTTTGATCGTTTTATCGGGTTTTACGGGGAATTCAAAATCCATTTCGGTCGGCTCTATCGGCGATGCTCAAAAATTAAATCCGATTCTCGCCTCCGACGGGGCTTCCGGAGAGGTCTCTGGATGGATTTTTAACGGCCTGGTCAAATATGACCCCACCCTGAACCTGGTCCCGGATCTGGCCGAAAACTTTGAATCCTCGCCCGATTGTAAAAATGTCACCTTTCATCTTAGAAAAGGGGTCAAATGGCACGACGGTAAAGAGGTGACGGCTGAAGATGTCTTATTTACCTATCAGAAAATTATCGATCCAAAGGTTGCCACTCCCTATAGCGGAGGATTTGACAGGATTGACAAGGTCAAAATTATTACGCCCTATCAGGTCAACGTTTCGTATAAGGAATCTTTTGCCCCGGGATTGGAAAACTGGGGGCTGGGTATCATCCCGAAACACCTCCTGGAAGGCAAAGATCTTCAAACGGATTCCTTTAACCAGCACCCCGTCGGAACCGGGCCTTATAAACTGAAAACCTGGACTCCCCAGCAAAAAATTGTTTTGGTTTCAAACCCCGACTATTTTGAAGGGGCGCCCGATATCCAGCAGTATATTTTTCGGGTCATCCCTGATTCTGCGACCATGTTTCTTGAACTCCGCTCAGGAAACCTCGACTATATGGGTTTAACCCCGGTCCAGTTTCAAAAACAGACCGAATCCCCGTTTTTTAAGAAAAAATTCAATAAATTCCAATATCCCAGCTTTTCTTATACTTATTTGGGTTACAACCTCTTGAACCCGCTTTTTTCGGATAAAACAATCCGCCAGGCATTAACCTATGCCATAGACCGTCAAACCTTGATTGATGGCGTTTGGCTCGGTTACGCGAGTTTAGCGACCGGTCCTCTCCCTCCCGATTCCTGGGCCTATAATCCCGATGTCAAACCCTATCCTTACGATCCGGGGAAGGCTAAACGGATGCTGGCGCAGGCAGGGTGGATTCCCGGACCGGACGGCATCCTTCGGAAAAACGGAAAGAAATTTGAATTCACGATTATGACCAATCAGGGGAATGACGAGCGGAAAAAAAGCGCTGAGATTATTCAATTCAACCTGAACCAGGTTGGAATTAAAGTCAATATTCAGATTTTGGAGTGGCAGGCCTTGCTTCACCAATATATTGATAAGAAAAAGTTCGACGCGATTATTTTAGGATGGGGGCTGGGCCGGGACCCTGATGCCTTTGATATCTGGTATTCTAAAAAAACCAAAGAAGGGGAATTTAATTTTATCTCTTACAATAATCCGAAGGTGGACCAGCTATTGATCGAAGGCAGAAAAACATGCGACAAAGAAAAACGAAAAAAAATCTACCATGAATTTCATGCGTTAATTGCTGAAGATCAGCCCTATACCTTTTTATACTATCCACAATCCCTCCCTATCCTGGCAAACCGATTTTCAGGCGTTAAAGTCACCCCGATCGGCATTTGGTATAACTTCCCTCAATGGAAAGTCCTCCCCGAATAGGCTATTAGTTGGAAAAGAAACGGATTTCGGCTTCCGTCAGCCCCATTTCATTAAAGCCTTCCGAGAGAAACGGCGACGGAACTTTCTCTTCAGCAGATTTGGAGGGTTCGGCGTTTTTTTGGAAGGAGCCAAAAAGAGGGTCAAAAATCAGTCCCGTCACCCCTTGATAGGAAATTGCCTGGTATTTTAACAACGTCATTTCGAACTTAATGAAAGAACATAACCCTGCCCATAAAGGAGAGATTGAAACAAGACCGATGACAAAGGGAGGAAGATCAGGATCAAATTCATTTTTGTTCAAGTTGGCAAGTGCATAGCTGTTTTGAGTCAACCATACCGCATGAGACAAAATCTGAGTCGGCAGTGAGGGAGAATTTTTCAAAAGCTCAAGGGTTCCAATTCGTTTCTCTTTACGATTTAACACAAGAAGAAAAGGAGAGTCCTCTTTATTAAGGCGTACCCGCTCCGCCCTGATCGTCAAATCAGGGTGAATGTTCGAGAGATGGCTCGGAAGAATTTCTAAAAGAGTCTCATAAGAAATTGATTCTATTTTTTCAAAGCTCATCCAGTCCGGACTCCTTTAATTCCGTTCCTCAAGGAGAAAAAATGCGGGGGGAACAACCTCTTGATCCATTAAAATCTGTGTCATCGCCTTCAATCCTTTTTGAACAACAGGATTGAAACTTTTCATAAGCGGAGCTTGTTCGGAAAGCGACTGTAAAATGGAAGGATCTTTCAATAAATAACCGATGCTTTTAATCGATTGATTTAAATGGATCATGACCCCTTTCAGCATTTTATCAAAACTTTCTCTGGCCTCCTGAATCGCAGAGACGTCACAGACTCCCACATAGATTGTTAAATCAGGCTTAAGTAAAAAAAAGGCCTTGATAAATGCATACGTTTCGATCAAGTTTTGGGGCTGCGAGTCCATAAAGATCACTATTTCATTGACGCGGGATACCCATTCCGGGTTTTGAAGAAGCCGATTTGTTTTTGGGAGGTTAATGAGCATCCATTCTGAAAAAGCCTCTTCCCGGCTTAATAATTCCAAAAGCTTTTTATCCCTTTCTTTCTGCGCCGAGGGGAGGGAAACCAGCTCCAGTCGAAAGTCCAGAATCCGCAGATGGGACTCAACCGTCTTGAAAATCTTATTTTCCGAAGGATAAAGGATGTCTGATAATCCGAGCGAAGCCGGTTTGAGGCCGAACGTAGACTCGACATTAGGCTGCCGTTTTTCGACATCAATAACAAAGACTTCTTTTCCCTGCCGGGCAAGGTCTAATCCGATGTTACAGGTGAAAAAAGAGGAGGGAATATTTGAACAGAGGCTCAAAAAAGGGAGAACCCTTTTTTTCTTTTTAAATTTCAGGGAACTTTCAAACGGATTTAAACCCACGTTCTTTTTTTGGGCCTCAGAAGGAACATTCGAAAGAAAAAAATGTGAAATTTCTTCCAGGCCTTTGCTCACGGGTCTTTCTTTTTGATTCATGCGTTATTTCGGCTCCTTTCCTCCTGTGGGGCTCCGTCTATTTTTTTCTCTGAAGGTTGGGCAATAACCATAATTTCCTGTACGAAACTTTCTTCTTTTATTTCAGGTTGAATCGAAACCGATTCAACGGGAGTTTCTTGTTTTTCTTCTTTCGGAGTTTTTCCGGGCCAGATAAAGGACGGTTCATCCTGTTGAATTATTTCAAAAGCCAGACTTTGATAGTCCTCTGCGCCGAAAGACTGCCTGTCATAGACCGAAATCGGACAACCCTTCTGCGCCGCTTCCTTCAATTTCACATTTTGTCTAATAACCGCTTTTAACGTAAGGTCCTGAAACTTATTAAGAATTTGTTTTAAAATCTCTCTGGAAAAATGGCTGTGATGATTATAAATCGTCGGCAAGGCCATCACTTTGAGAAGATGATGAGCATTTTCCTTTAAAAGTTCAATCGTTTCGAGGAGTTTATTAATTCCCTGCAAGGAAAAGGAACTTGGCTCAATGGGAACGATGACCTCACCTGAAGCCATTAAAGCGTTAAATACGAGCAAACCCAAATGAGGCGGACAATCAATAATAATATAATCATAAATAAAAGGGAGCTGCAATTTTTCCAAATGATAACGGAGCTGACGCTCTCTTTCAAACGTTCCGGAGAGATATTGTTCAATGGCGGATAACCGGACGGTAGTCGGCGCCAAATCCAGGCCCGGGTAAACCTGAAGTTTGATAATATCTTCGAGGCTGGCCTGTTTAGTAAAAACATCAAACAGGCCTAATTCAATCATGTTTTCCTTAATATTAAAACCGGCGGTGGAATGTCCTTGCGGGTCAAGGTCGATCAGGAGAACTTTTTTACCGAACTCGGCGAGGAAGGCCGACAGATTGATTGCCGTTGTTGTTTTACCGCAACCTCCTTTTTGGTTCATAATCGAAATTATACGCATAGGAGTCTCTCCTTATTCATAATTTTAACTAACTGTTTGATAACACTTTGTTTTTAAAAGGTTAAAAAAAGTAGTTTGTCCAAATAAAAAGAGAAAGATTTTCAGCAAGGGAAAGGGAGAAAAGATCCCGTTTGAATGGGAAAACTTTATTCTCAACTCGATTTTTTCCTATAGGTGGTATATTTATCTTTCTTTATACCACAGATAGTATAGATGTCAATAAAAAAATGTTTTAATTTTTGTTTTTTTTATTTATTATGTGGTTAAAACGTTTTTGGGGTTAAGAATTGGCTATTCAGTTGATCATTGATGGCTATAATTTTATCGGATTTCATAAAGGGCTCTCAAAAAAACTGGAGGCTCAGCGAAACCAGCTTATTTCCATCCTTGGTTCATACCGCCAGAATAAAAATTTCCCAATTTGTGTCGTTTTTGACGGCTGGAAAGATGGAGAGCTCCACCAGCATTTTGAAATAAAAAATGGCATTGAAGTGGTCTATTCCCGTCTGGGTGAAAAAGCCGACCAGGTCATCATCCGATTCATTAAGAGGTTAAAAGAACAATGCGTGGTCGTCAGTTCAGACCGTGAAATCAGAGACTGCGCTCATCAATATGGCGCCACCGCTTTGACGATCCAGGAATTTAATTCTAGATTGAGCCATAGGGATTCCGGGCTCGATGAAGAAATGCAGAAAGAGGAAGAGGACAAGTCCCATCGCTTCGGTAAAAAGTCGGGAAATCCAAAAAAGCTTCCAAAACGGGAAAGGGCCAAACAAAACAAATTAAGAAAACTCTAAAATTCTATCCGTTCCGTCAAGCGATCTCAAGTAACTGGTATGCCCGGCTCTTCGACGCCGACGAAGTTACCCGCATCTCTAGATTTTTTCATTGTGGTGGGGTAAACAAACTTCGCCGAAGTCTCCGCTCAGGGCATACCAGCCACTTTCGCACGACTGACCGTCGTTCACTAAAGGGTTATGAAGCGTTTTACTTTATTCAGGCATTTTGATATGATCGCTTCCATGGAAAAGAAAACTTGGATTAAGCGTCCGTCTCTTCATACCGCCCGCTCTCACCCGGCAACTGCTGTTTACCAGGATAAAATTTATCTTTTTGGCGGAGGCGGCCCTGCCTTTAGGAGTCTCAATACGACCGAAATTTTCGATCCCAAAACAAATCAATGGTCTTTTGGAAAGGAAATGCCCACGCTTCGGTCAGGAGCCGCTGCGGTAACCGTCAACGAAAAAATTTACGTGATGGGAGGCGGATTTAAGAAACCGGATGGAAAGTTCCAGTTTTACGACCTGGTTGAAATTTATGACCCAAAAAACGACTTGTGGGAAAAGGGCCCTTCGCTTCTCCAGCCTCACGATTACCCCGCGTTCGCCCTCCTTAACGAAGAAATTTATATCATCGGCGGTCATCATCCCAAAGCCACCGAAGGCGGTCCTCAAACAGATCCCGGGTTTGCTTTTAGTGAAAAGCTAAATTTTAACCGCGGAAAATGGGAAGAGATCGCGTCTTTAAACTATCCCCGTTTTGCTCTCTCCGCCGGAGTTCTTGACCAAAAAATTGTCGCATTCGGAGGGGTCGCTTGTTCCGCAAAAGGTTTTTCTGAATACGATGTCATAGAAATCTACGACCCTGAAAAAAATAAGTGGTTTACAGAAAAAAATTTCGCCCTTCCCTGGCCGGCCGCGGCTCAAGGCGGGATGACCTTTAAAAACGGAATCTATCTTTTTGGAGGTTACAGTACGGAAGGGATTCATACCCGTTCTGCTTTTTTTCACCCTCAAGAACGGGATTGGAACATCCTTCCGTCTCTGGACGAACCAAGGGCGGCGGTGACACCGGTGGTGATCCGGAACGAGGTATTCCTTGCGGGCGGCTGGGCCAGGGACGGCAGGACACCCCTTCAAACGGTCACCAGTCTTCAACTTCCCTTCTGATTCGAGCCATGAACCGTTGGAAAATTTTAAAACCAATGGCCGCTGAGCGCTCTCACTGCGGAGCGTCTTCGGCGAACGGAAAACTGTTTGTTTTTGGCGGCGGCGGGTTGAATTTTAAGAGCCTCCAGACAGTAGAGGTTTATGACCCTCAGGAAGATCGGTGGAGTTTTTCCACGCCAATGCCTACCCTTCGCTCCGGTTTGGTTTCTGTTGCCTTAAATCATCAAATTTATGTCATGGGAGGCGGCTTCAAGAATCCAGACGGCACATTCAATTTCATGACCGTCGTTGAACTTTTTGACCCCGCCCGCCACTCCTGGCAAAAAGGGCCTTCTTTAAAAATGAAACATGATGCCCCATCCGCCGTGATTCACCGCGACACGATTTATTTGTTTGGCGGCCATCATCCCGAAGCCGTCGGCGGACCGTTAACGGACCCGGCTTTTGCATTTTCTGAAAGGCTAAACGAAAAACGCCAGGAATGGGAGGAGATCGTTCCGCTTCCCACCCCCCGGTTTTCATTGGGAGCAGTCTCCATAGAGGGAAAAATCTGGGCGATGGGAGGCGGCGCTTTTAGAGACAACCGTTTTCAAAATTTTGACCTGATCGAAATTTTTGACCCTGAAAAGGGAATCTGGGAACAAAATCCCTCCATCAAGCTTCCGTGGCCTTCCGCCGGAATCGGCGCTTGCGCTTTAAACAATCAGATTTATGTGTTTGGCGGAAATGACGGGACCAAGATCTCTAACCGGGCCGCGGTTTATGATTCAGCCGGAAAAAAGTGGGAGGAGCTGGAAACGATGCCGGAACCCCGGGCCGCCCCGTCGGTAGCGATTCTAAATGATACGATTTATCTGGTGGGAGGACGGGATGCGTCGGGAAAGGTTCCCACAAACACCTTGATGGCCTTTTGCCCCTCTTAAGGTTGAAATCAGGGGGTTTCAGGCGGAGGAACTAACGCAGGTTTCAATGCCGGCGGAAGAACCGCTCTTCTAAAGTACAAAAATGCCCCTCCAATAATCAGCGCGCCTGACATGCCGACCGTTAAAGGGGCGCCAAATTTATCTGCAAAAAAACCTTCCAGCAAACTTCCAAACGGCGCGATCCCTAACAGGACAAACCCGTAAAAGCTCATCAAACGCCCCCTTAATCTATCAGGAACAACGGTTTGTAATAGCGTATTTGTGGCCGCCAGCTGAGACATCATACAAAAACCGGTTGCAACCAGAATAAAAAAAGAAATTAAAATGATCTTTGAAAAAGAAAACATGATAAAAGAAATCCCCGTTCCGATAGCAACCCTAAAAATGGTTTTTTCAAAATCTTTAGATCCGATCCGGGCCAGGGTTAAGGTTCCCAAAAGAGCTCCTAATCCGGCGCCTCCCAGCAAAAAACCAAAGGTTCCGGGTCCACCCTTAAGGATTGTCTTTGAAAAGACCGGCATTAAAACAGAATAGGGAAGCCCGACAAGGCTTAACAGAGAAAGCAAGAGTAAAGTCCTTTTAATCACAGGGGTTTTCACCCCATATAAAATTCCTTCCTTCAAATATTCGAAAATCGAGATCGTCATCGCCCCTTGCCTGGAGGATGAAATTTTCATAGAAAAGAGTCCGCCAATGACCGCTAAAAAGCTTAAGCCATTGATGAAAAAACAAACCCCCTCCCCTGCCAGGCCCACCAGGAGTCCGGCAATAACCGGTCCCATCAATCTCGCTCCATTGACCGCTGAGGAGTTTAACGCAATGGCATTCGGTAAATCTTCCTTTCCCACCATTTCGATAAAAAACGACTGCCTCGCAGGAAGATCAAACGCGCTGACCGATCCCAAAAAAAATGCCAGAGAAAAAATTTCCCAGATTTGAACTTGTCCGCTTAACACCAGAGCGGCCAGGAGAAACGCCTGAACCATTGAAAGGGTCTGGGTAATTAAAATGATCCTGTGGCGGTTGTAATGATCGGCCACCACACCCCCAAAAAGTCCAAACAAAAAAACAGGAATTTGACCCACAAAACCGGTCAACCCCAGGAGTAACGGCGAATCGGTCAGCCGGTAGACGAGCCAGCT
This sequence comes from Nitrospirota bacterium, assembly GCA_016178585.1. Lineage (NCBI taxonomy): Bacteria > Pseudomonadati > Nitrospirota > Nitrospirota bacterium. The sequence goes on along the minus strand of JACOTA010000053.1, from coordinate 11,319 downwards.
CTGGGCAATATTCTGAACCCATGTGCCTGTTAACGAAACCAGTTGTCCCAGAAAAAACAATCTGAAATTTCGGTGCCGAAGCGATTTAAAAGTGGTTAAAAGGAGACTTTTCATGAATCATTCAGGTTCAATGACGCAACGGAAGGGGAAACCTTCCTTTTTGGCGGCATCATGCACCTGGACCTGACGAAATTCGGCCTGTTCCTTAGGAAGGGTTGTAACATGAGCCGAGCCGGTTTGATGGACTTCCAGCATAAGTTTGACAGCCGTGGGGTAACCTTTTTGAAAAATGGCGAGTAAAATTTTAACGACAAAATCAAACGTCGTCACGTCGTCGTTTAAAAAGATGACTTTATAAAGACGGACAGGCTCTATTTGAAAGCTCGAATCTATTGTTTCCAGGGGCGCTGTTTCGGGGACTGTTGGCATAGGATTGTTTTTAACAAGTTTTTATTTTGTCTAATCATATCACATCTTTATAGACTCATTACAGGGTCTGCTCGCCCAATTGCCATAAATTATGAACTTGACATTATTGAGCCATTGCTTTAATGTCGAGCAGGTTGGTCTTATTAATTAATTTTGCCGAAATTTTCTTTTAAACTGCCCGGAAAATGAATTCTTCCGGGTCACAAAACATGCGAGGTCTGAATTGGAAGTTAAAGTCTATAACAACGAAGTTGCGCGGGCCCTTAAGTATTTGTCCAAAAAAATGATTAAAGAAGGGGTCATGAAAGAGATAAAAAAACGAAAATTTTACGAAAAACCGAGTGTAAAGAAAAAACGAAAACAAAAAGAAGCCATTAAAAAAAGGTTAAAAGCTGAAAAGTTTGAATTTCATGATTAGCGATGAAAATTTTAAAAACATGCGTTCCCTTTTTAATACTGTTTTTATTGATTTCCTTTTCTATCGTTCAAGGGGATGTCAAACCGGTTAAAGATATTAGAAATATCAACGTCATTATCGTAGAAAAAGGAACCTTATCTTTTTCTCCTAAAGTCATCCTGGTAAAACCCGGAACAACGGTTACCTGGGCAAACCAGGATTCCCAAGACCATTTTTTAATGTTTTCCTCCGCCACGTCAGACGCCAAAACAATTGAAAATGAACCTCCCGTCAATGAGCCTCTCCATCCAGGAGACCGGTTCCAGCATAAAATTTCTCATGTCGGGGTTTATCCTTTTTTTTGCGGGATTCATAACCAGATGTGGGGAATGGTAATGGTTGATGAACATGTCGCAGGATCCAGGTAAGGGCGACCCCCTGTGGTCGCCCAGGGCAGGCACGGGGGCCTGCCCCAAAAAATATTGGCGTTGAAAGTAAACCCGGAAATTTCCAAAAATCTCCTCAGGTGGTACAAACAAAATGGCCGGGAACTCCCATGGCGAACCAGCTTTTCCCCCTATTCAGTCTGGGTATCCGAAATCATGCTTCAACAAACTCAGGTCGACACCGTTATCCCTTACTATCACCGTTTTCTTTCTTCTTTTCCGTCCGTACAAGCCCTCGCGGAGGCGCCTTTAGATAAAGTCTTAAAAGGATGGGAAGGATTAGGGTACTATTCACGGGCGAGAAATCTTCAAAAATCAGCCAAAATAATTGTCAAACGGCTCCAAAGCCGGTTTCCCGACCAATTTGAGGAGATCATCAAGTTGCCGGGTATCGGAAAATCAACTGCTGGCGCAATCTTAAGCCTTGCGTTTAACCAGCGCTTTCCTATTTTGGATGGAAACGTCCGGAGGGTCCTTTCCCGATTGTTTGCCGTACAAACAGCTCCCGGTCCAAAAACAGATCAAAACCTCTGGGACTATTCCTCCTCTCTGGTCCCAAAACAGGCAAGGGAATTTAATTCGGCGCTTATGGATTTAGGCGCCACCGTCTGCAAGCCCAAACAACCCTCCTGCGGGCTCTGTCCCTTAAATTCCTTTTGCCTCGGGTTTAAAAAGAACCTTCAAATGGTTCTTCCACTTAAGAAAAAGAGAGAGAAAATTCCTCTCTATTTTCATGCGGGAATGGTCATCTGGAAAAACAAAAAGGTTTTAATTCGAAAAAGGCCGGTAAATGGATTGTTGGGTGGGTTATGGGAATTTCCTGAGTCGGTGGTGGATCAAGCCGATTTAACCGATCAAACAAAACTCAATCGTGTGTGCCAAAACCTGAATATCAAACTGAAAAACAAAAGTTTTCTTTTTAAGCTGACTCATACGTTCACCCATTTTAAAATGGAGCTCCACGTATTTGAGGCCGATTACCTTTCCGGAAATATCGGCCGCGACGGAAGCTTGCGGTGGGCCTCATTAGAAGAAACTGAAGGTTTCCCCTTTTCAACAACCCATAAAAAAATTATCCAAAATCTCGCCGACACTCGCTTCAAAAACGAAAAAACATCAAAAACAGAAGAATTAAGATAAAAGGGGCGGCAAACGGGAAAATCAGGACAACCAGCATGGCCATTAGTTCAATAAAATCAAAGAAATAATTTAAGACGGGATATCGGGTCCATTTTTTTTTCTTTCGGCCATCCTTTTTAATTCCGTTAAAAACGGATTCTGATCCTGACGAAAAACGTCGGACAATTCCCGGGAATTTTCGGTGGGTAATACGGTCATACTCATTCCGTGATTTAGGGTCCGAAAGGACAAAGTAGGCTTCTGAAATATCCTGAAAAATCCCTTTTACTTTTTCTTCTGTTTTTTGATCGTAATGCCGGTCGGGATGAAACTGGAGGGCTAATTGATGGTAGGCCCGTTTGATTTCTTTTGGGGTGGCTGTCGTCTTGACACCCAGTAATTTATAATAATCGAGGTAGGTTTTCATCACCGCACCCCTTTCTAATCTGGTTTGTCTTTAAACCATTGATCTACAGTCCATCTCTGATCCGGATAAAAATAAAGATTTAGCCAAAAAATCAACAGAACCGCGTTTCTAAAAATGGCGGTTCCCCCTGACTCCTTAACGCCTAACGATTTAAAACAGCCGCAATCTTCAAGCGGAATTCCTCTCAGGAGGGTAATTCCAATGGCTGAAGTTAATAAAAAAAGCAAAAGCCCCACCATAACCAACGACACTTTATAAAAAAGGCCGATGATTAAGAAGGTCCCGAAAAGAATTTCGATCCAGGGAAAAAAAAGAGCAAAGGGTTTCAAAAAAGGGTCAGGGAGGAGTTGATAATTTTTTAAAACCACCACAAACTCTTCCGGGGGATGGGTTAGTTTTTCAAACCCACTTAACACAAACATTCCACCTAAAAAAATTCTGGAAAAAAAAACAAAAGCAAAGTAACTTGCGTTTTTGTTAAGGGAGGCCATCAGGAGCGAAGGTTAAGTTCGTTTTCTACAGCCTGCTTCAATTCAAACAGCGAATTCCCACCGATAACCCGTTGTTTATTGATAAAAATCGTCGGTGTCGACTGGATTTGAAGAGCATCTCCTCTGTCCACATCTTCACTGATGACAGACTTTTTCTTCTCCTGGTCGAGGCACGCGTTAAAAATTTCAGCATTTAACCCTAACTCCCCCGCGTAGATTTTAAACGTCTTCTCCGCGGCCGAGTCTTTAGCCCAAATCTCCTGTCGGTCATAAAGCAGATCGTGGTAAGGCCAGAATTTTCCCTGGTCGTTCGCGCATTGCGCCGCTTCCGCGGCAACCATGGCCCATTGATGGTTCTGGGTTAACGGGTAATTATAAAAAACAAATTTTATTTTTTCCGGATAATCGGCTAAAAGCTGTTTAAGGTTGGATTCAGCCCCGCGGCAGGCCGGACACTGAAAATCACTAAATTCAGAAACAATAACTTTTGAATTAGGGTTCCCTTTGAAGGGACGATTTCCGGGGTCGGACAGGTCAACCGGCCGGATGCTTTTGACGGAGTAAACGATGACAAGCAAAACCAACACCATCATTACGCCCATGGCGACCCGGTTATATAATCGCCGGTTCTTTTTTGACTGGCTTTTCGTCTCTTTTTCTTTTTTTTGGTTTAAGGATTTATTTTTTTTCATTCTTTAACGACATGGAGGATTTATTTCCGCTTAACCCTCTTTTTGCGGTTCACCGGGTTCATTTTTAATTTTAAGCCCATTAAAACCCAACAGCTAAAAAGGAACGTAAAAACCAAAACTCCCGAAAAAAGCTCAAAATGGATCTTCGATCCGGTTAAGCCAGCCCATTGAGACGTCATTTGATTGATCTGGCCATAAAGAGGCGTCAGGTTTGTAAAAGCAATGATCGCTGAAACGAGGGTTCCTGCCACAATTCCTTCCATAATAGGACGTGTTTTTGAAGTGTGCCCCAGCCAAATTCCTCCGGCACAGCTCATTATAATCATTTCAAGAAAAAGCATGGATCGATGAGAATCAACAAGATCGCCTTTAAATAATCTTACCATGAGAGAAGGATCCATCCTCATCCATAGATTGGTCAACGATCCATCTGAAAGGAATAATATCATTGCATACTGGGAAATTTCCATCAAAAACTTAATCCCCAACGAAATAACAATGGCTCCGGCAATCCGCCATGGGGAAAGGTTCATAAAATAGGACGGGGAGGAAATCTCAACGGGAGCCGTGACAGTTTCCCTGCTCTTTTTTGGGTGTTCATTCGAAAAGGGACGATCCAGCATGGGGTAAATGATCGTATAGAAAATAGGGAGAAGGGGAACCACCAAACCCAGGTATTCTTTCAAATCGAGCAGAACAATCAATTTAATAAAAGTAAAAGCCCCGAGAACCGCTAATACCAGCGTCGAAATTAAGACCCAAACATTTCTGGCAGAGGGGGTATCTTGTTTTAAAACCGCCATAATCTCTCCACTCCTTTTTTGGAACACGCTTCATCGATCATAGGGGCTCACGTCGCCCCCTTCTACTGGCATAGCCAGTTGCTTCACCTATTCATATTCAGGGGCCTTCGAGAAATTCACTCTCAATGCCCCCCGAACCCCGCGTTACGCACTGGCATAGCCAGTTGCTTCACTTATTCATATTCAGGGGCCTTCGAGAAATTCACTCTCAATGCCCCCCGAACCCCGCGTTACGCACTGGCATAGCCAGTTGCTTCACTTAATTATATCAGTTTTTTTATTTTTTTCTGTTGACTTCAACCCTTTTTCACCCTCATGATACTTTTACTTTTTTAAAGGGGCTTCTCCGTTTAAAAAATATTTTTGTCAGAAAAAGATTTTTTCTTGACAATTAGAAATATTGAGATATATTTACAACGAAATTTAGTTTTTTAGTTCGAGAAGATAAAAAACTTAGCTTCGCTGCGGAACCGCTCGCGAGCAAGCTTTGTGGGAGGTGAGATTTTTAAAAATAACCACAAACAATGGATCGAAAAATCCATTCATTTGAAAGGGGGCAAATCGATTGCACGCCTTGGGGACCCATGTCCTTGTAGAATTACAAGATTGTAATTCTAAACTATTAAATGATCTTAAGAAAGTCGAAGAGTTTATGGTCTCTGCAGCAAAAGAGGCCAGAGCAACCATCCTTAAAGTTTATTTTCACAAATTTAGCCCCTTTGGTATAAGTGGCGCAGTGGTTATCGCGGAATCCCACCTGACCATCCATACCTGGCCCGAATATAAATATGCGGCTGTTGATATTTTCACCTGTGGCGATTTGCTTCAGCCACAAGTCGCAGCCGATTTTCTAATTGAAAAATTCCAATGCAAAACCCCGTCTATCGTTGAAATGAAACGAGGGTTGCTGGCCAGAGGAAATGTCAAACTTCCTCACAAACCATTGAAAGAAGCAGGTCCTTATGTCCGAGCCGAAGAACTACAAATGGTTCCATGATTTTTTAAGTCCCGAGGAAGGTCATATCCACGGGATCGAGACCATTTTATACTCCAGGCAGACAAAGTTCCAGAAAATGGAAATCATGAGGACCAAAAGCTATGGAGATTGCCTCGTTTTAGACGGAAAAATGCAGTCCAGCGAGGTGGATGAATTTATCTACCATGAAGCTCTGGTTCACCCGGCCATGCTGACCCACCCCGCTCCTAAACGAGTCTTTGTCGTCGGAGGGGGGGAAGGGGCAACCTTACGGGAAATCCTTCGCCATAAATCGGTTGAATATGTCCTGATGGTGGATATCGACCAGGAGGTCGTGGAAAGCTGTAAAGAACATCTTCCGGCCTGGCACAAGGGCTCTTTTGACGACCCCCGGGTGGAACTCCGCTATCTTGACGCGCGAAAATACCTCGAAGAAACAAAGGATGTCTACGATGTCATTATCATCGACATCTCGGAACCGGTTGAAGAAGGTCCAGCCTATCTTCTTTATACCAGAGAGTTTTATTCAATTGTTTTAAACCGGCTTTCAAAAAGCGGCACGATCTCCCTTCAGGCGGGAACGACTTCGGTCAATGCTCTGCTCAATTTCAGCGCGGTTTACCAGACCTTAAAGACGGTTTTTCCCGTTGTTTCTCCCTATCAAGCCTATATTCCCTCGTTTGGACTCCCATGGGGATTTGCCATGGCCTCCAAAGAATTTGATCCGCAGTCTTTCTCCCCGCAAACCGTTGATGAAAAAATTCGCCAGAGAATCAAGGGCAATCTCCAATACTATCACAGCGAAATTCATCAGGGGCAGTATCTTCTTCCGAAACATATTCGCCAGAGGATTGAAAACACTGAGCGAATTATTGAAGACAATACCCCTCTTTTCTCCTACCATTAAATAAAATGGATGAAGAACAATTCAAAACCCCTTTGTTTGACGCCATGGTCAACCTGGCGGAATTAAGGAAAGTCTCGTTTCACACCCCCGGACACAAAAGCGGTAAAGGAATTTCAACCCGATTTCGTAAATATGTCGGGCCTCGTATTTTTTCCATTGATTTAACGACCCTGGACGAGGTTGACTCCCTTCAAAAACCGAAAGGGGTCATTAAAGAAGCTCAGGCGCTTGCGGCAAAGGCCTACGGCGCTGAACGGTCTTATTTTCTCGTCAATGGGACGACCGGCGGCAACCATGCCATGATGATTACGGTTTGTAATCCCGGCGATAAAGTCATCATTGCCCGTAATGCCCACAAGTCGGTCCTGGCAGGGCTGATCTTAAGCGGAGCCCAGCCGTTATTTTATTCCCCCAGCGTCGACGAACAGCTCAAAATTTCACTCAATGTCACCTTTGAAGAGACGAAAGCCGCTATCGATGAATATGTCCCCCGCGGCGCACGGGCGATTTTTCTGACCAGCCCGAATTATTATGGAATTTGCGCCGACCTCGAACAGATTATCCCCTATGCCCATGAAAAAGGGCTTGTCGTCATGGTCGACGAGGCGCATGGGCCCCATCTTAAATTCCATCCCGATCTGCCGATTTCCGCCCTGGAGGCCGGAGCAGACCTGTCGGTTCAAAGCACTCATAAAATTATCGGAGGGATGACCCAGGCCTCTATGCTTCATGCCCAGGGTCCTCGGATCGACTATACGACCTTGACCAATGTTTTGAAATTTTCCCAGACCACCAGCCCCTCCTATATCTTAATGGCTTCGCTCGACCTTGCCCGGATGCAAATGGCAACGGAAGGATTTAAGCTTCTGGATAAAGCGATTAAACTGTCGGAAGAAGCGAGAACAAAAGTTAACAAGATCTCAGGAATCACCTGTTTTGGAAAGGAGACTCTAAAAAACTCGTTCTTCTCGAATGTAGGCGATCTGGACGTGACCAAACTGACGATTTCGGTCAAAGACCTCGGCCTTTCAGGCTTTCAGGCCTCTCAGATCTTAAATACGAAATACAGCATTCAGGTTGAAATGGCCGATCCGTTCCATATTCTTGTCATTGTCAGTATCGGCGACCGGAAAGACGATTTAAACCGATTGATTGAAGCGTTAAAAGAGATGTCGAAAGACTATTACAAGGGGCATCAGGTCACTCCGCTGGAATCGATTGGACTCCCCCAATTCAAAAATCAATCGGTCATGACCCCCAGAGAAGCGTTTTTTACCGACCCGGAATATGTCAAACTCGAAGACTCCGTCGGAAGAATCGCCTCAGAAATTATCACCGTCTACCCGCCCGGAATCCCGCTCCTCGTCCCCGGAGAAGTCATTGTCCAGGAAATTCTCGATTATCTTTACAAGATGATTGAACTCAACGCCACCGTCGACGGCCTCAACGAAAACAACACCTTAATCAGTACGATAAAAAAACCCTGAAATTTTTATTTGTTTGCCGCGGTTGTGGCCTGGGTCAAGGCCAGGGAAGGGGGATTCCGTCACGGGTCAAAGCGTCCACCGGCATTGCCTCCTCTGTCGTATTTACTTCGGCATGGAACGCTCATGAACCGCCTTCCATGCAGGTAGTTTATCTCTTGAAACGTGGTTTGGCGCACGACCCATTCCTACACCCCCTCCCCTGACCTCTCACCGCAGTTCTATCACTGCCGATAAAACTAAGTGGAACACAAGAAAAAACAACCTTGCCACCCCCAGTTTTGGTTCCCTTTAACGGGAAGGACCAAGGCAAGGGGTGGCGGAGTTGATCCCAGCGGCAAACGGACCATCGAAAAGGCCCGACCCTGCCGGCTTCCGCGTTTCATGAGCGGAAACGGCCACGGTAATACGTTTGGACAGAGGGGTTCTCCGATCGCCCGACTTTGGATCGACGACAGAATCCCTTGTCTTGGGCCGCGGTATAAAAACTGGGGGTGGGCAAGAAAAAACAACACATTGACTTAATTTGTTCAATTAGAGTAGAACTAAACCTCCAGTCGCTCTTCGCTCCATTACGGGGGGAATTTTAAAGTTTAATAACCATTGGCAGTAACTATGACAATCAGCAAAGAGCATATCATAAGGGAAATAACAAGACCAGCGATAGACTTCGCACCCACTTATTAATCATGTCATTGCGAGCACCGAAGGGTGCGTGGCAATCTTATCGTAAAGTCTTGAGATTGCTTCACTTTGTTCGCAATGACAGCTTTCTAACTCTGTTCTTGGGAACGACGGTATACCTTTGGGAATGGGGCGATTTTCCTCTGAAACAGGTATAAAGAAATATGACTGGTTCGGAAAATATTGGACCAAGTGGAGCGATGCCATAAAAGAGGCTGGTTATCCACCAAATATATTTAATCAGCCTTACAATGAAGACCTTCTTATACGAAAATTGATTGATCTCATTAGAGAAATAGGAAAGTTCCCAACTAAGGCTGAGCTTACATTGAAGGCTAATAAGGATAAACATTTTCCAAGTTCTAATACGTTTGATCGATTCAAGAAACATGAAAAAGCCAAGAAAATCGTTGAGTATTGTGAAAAACAGGGTCAATTATCTGATGTGCTCGAAATATGTCGTCCAATTCTCTTTTCAGATAAAGAAATCAAAGAGAATAAAATAGATATAGATATCGCCGTTGAGAATTTCGGGTTCGTTTACCTGATGAAATCTGGCAAGTATTATAAAATTGGCAGAAGCAATAGTGCCGGCAGACGCGAATATGAATTAGGCGTTCAACTTCCAGAGAAAGTACAATTGATCCATAAAACAAGTACTGATGATCCGGTTGGAATTGAGGCCTATTGGCATAAAAGCCTGGAAGATAAAAGAAAAAATGGGGAATGGTTTGATCTTTCTGGAGCAGATGTAAAGGCATTCAAGAGAAGAAAGTTTATGTAAGGAGCATCATGAACTTCTCTATCTCCGCGTCCCCAATCATGGAAAGCTGTTTAAATGCCTGATGACCGCCTATTTACCGAATTGGGAAGAAATGTCAGGCAACCGGACCAAAGGATTCTGTAAATATTCCTATCAGTAAGATTTATCTTTAGAAAAATCTTTACGTCTCAACCATCAGAAATGAACAAGAATAAATCATTGACTTATTCAATGACTAGGTATATGATTTTGATTTGATATGACCCTGCCGGATTTGATACGGAAGATCATCGATGCAGTCATCAATGAAAATGTGCGATTTTCCATTCATGCCCTGGAACAAATGAATGAGCGAGGGTTAGTTTATCAGGATGTCGTTCAAATCGCCCGATCTTGTATTCATTTTAAGTGGCAAGAAGAGAAACAGACTTATTTAATCCTCGGATATGCCCTGAATGGGAAGGGTGCTGCTTTCGCCTGTAAACTTGATCACGGCATCGTCATCATCACCGTGATGTGGAGGCATCTTTCAAAAAAGGAGAGAGAAAAGATATGAAAACAACAACGATCAAGGGAGTAGGTGGTCTAAATTATATTGAAATTAGAAATGTTCCTATTCGGGTAAGTAAAGACAAAGAGATCGATCAAATTGTCATGGTAAATCTTGGCGATCTGGAAAAACTCGTTGCCATCGAGATTATAAAACAAAAAATTCCCTTACATGGTCAAGAAGTGATGTTTCTTCGCAAAGTTCTCGGTCTTTCTATGGAAAAATTCGCAGGATGCCTGGGACTCACTTCCGGGTCGATATTAAAATGGGAACGTGCAAAAGAGAAGTGGCTGACGCCCATTAATGAGGTCGCCGTCAGAACTCTGGTTGCAGAAAAACTCAAAGTCGATATTCCAGGCAAATTTTCATCTTTGGTGGGAACAGAAAATATACCCGAAAAGCTCTCGATTACCTGGAGTCAAACCGGCCTAAAGAAGAAAGCAGCGTAAGATTTTCCGCAGGGGCGGGTTTTAAACCCACCCCTGCATTATTATTGGATGATCCGGCCGACGAGGTCGTAGGGGTGGGCGTCGGTGATTTCGACTTTGACCATATCGCCGGGGTTGGCGACACCGTCATTGATATAGACCAGACCATCCCCTTCGGGCATCTGGCCATAATACCGTCCTTCTAAAAGAAGGTCGGTTTCTTCCGAAAGGCCTGAAACCAGGACATCCTGGACGGTTCCTACCAGTTTCTTATGATTTTCATGGGAGATTTTCTCCTGTAATTTCATGATCTTGTCCCACCGCTCCTGTTTGACCTCTTCTTCCACCTGGTCTTTCATTTCTCCGGCAGGAGTTCCCTCTTCCTGGGAATAAACAAAGACCCCGAGCCGCTCAAACCGGGTCTCCTTCACAAAATCATAAAGAACATCAAAATGTTTTTCAGTCTCACCCGGAAAACCGACAATTAGCGAGGTCCTTAAAACCAGGTTGGGAATCCGTGCTCTCATTTTTGAGATGAGTTTAATCGTGTATTCCTGCTGATGGATCCGGTTCATTTTTCTTAAAATTTCTTCGTCAATATGCTGAAGCGGCATATCGATGTAATGACAGATTTTGGGCTCGCTCGCAATCAGATCGATCAGTTTATCCGGAAAAGGATGGGGATAGTTATAAAGTAAACGAATCCAATCGACTTCGGTTTTG